>CAYZQU010000013.1:0-15889 GCA_964480645.1 uncultured Ruminococcus sp.
GGTCTTGTTATCACCATTGCCTGCGCCGACATTAAATTTAGTACCGAGCTCATCAACAACCAGACCGTCAAAGTTATCTGTACGAGTGTACAAACGGTTGTTGCCATTGAAGTCGCCGTCCTCGGTGAATGCTGCGGAATCGGGAAGAACCTGGCTGCCGCCAACATTCTTAACTTCCTCAACCTCAATCAGAGCAGCAGCAGCAGCAGCTACCTTCTTAGCCAAATCCGCGTTGTCCTTCTTATCAAGCTCCTTAGCGGCAGCTATAATCTTATCAGCAACCTCTGCATAGCTGTACTTGAATGCGTTGTACTCATTATTGAGCTGTGTATACTTGGCATTCAGCTTGTTCCAAGCAGCGTCTGCAAGGATAGGATTCGCCTCTCCGGGGTAAGCAGCCGGTGTCTTGTAATCAACATAGCTAGGCTTTATCTGAAGTGTATTCTTATCCCATTCGTTTGCGTTCTGTCTCTCTTCAACCAATGCGTCGTGAGAGTAAGTAAACAGCGATGTCGAAACAGTCGCGGTAGCAAGCTTGTAAGATTCATCAATCAAGTTTCTTACGTCCTTGCGGGTCTTGCCCTGACCTACGCTGCCCTCGAATCTGTCTTCCAGAGCGTACTTCATGTAGTTGTAAATGAGCTTCCACTCCGCCGCCGACTTACCGGTCGCCTTACCAACAGAGCCGAGATTATCAATCATACCGATAACAGTACCGTCTAATTCAGTGACATTTGAAGGAATTACCATATATTCCTGATATACACCTACGATTCCGGTCTTAATGCTGGGCGCATATGTTGCTACAGCCGCCTTAGCATCGTCAAGCCAATCATTCTTAGATCTAGCGCGTGAACCAGAGTAATTGGTGAACCAATCACTGCCCATTGCACCGATGTTGTTAAGCCAACTGTTGAACGCGCCGTCCACATTAACACCGTCCGCAACGCCATTGCCATCGCATCCGTTTATAAAGAGATCGCTCAAGCCAGCAGGTTTATTCCAACTTGCAAAATCGTCGCACATTACACTTGCGCCTGCCAAAGCGATATAATCGGACAGTACATAAGTCTGACCCTTCTCAAACTTAATGGTATCGCATTTACTTGCATCAAGACCGTTAAATTCTACTGCACCGATAGCCTTAGCCGCCGTAATCTCAGATGAAGCACCACTCAATGCAGCAGCGGCGTCCGCATTCAAAGCACTGTCGGGTACATATGCCGGTTTTCCAACGGGTGTATTAGTCTTCGAAACAACAGCATACTGTATTGCTGCTCTTGCTGTGCTCTTAATTCTGATTTTAAGCTCAGCAGAATAAACTCTGAAGCCGTTGGTCGAAGCGTTCCACATATCAGCCGTAGTCATACCTGCAGTTTCGAGAGCAGTTACTGTATGCCAATCAACCTTTGCTTCACCAGTCTTTGTGGTATAAACCTCAATGTTACCTTTTCCAAATACAGTACACAGCTTATCCAAAAGACCCTGTGCAGTAGTCTTGCTATAAGTGTAAGCCAGCTGACCGTGGTACTTCTTCATCAAAGAGCCTGCCGCTGTCTGACCGCCGCTTGCAAGCGAGCTCTTGAATCCGTTAAGAAGATTTGCAGCCTTGTTCATTGCGTCTATCGCGGCAACAATCTTCTCGTTTGTAGTTTCGTTAAGTCCCTTGATAGCGGTGAACTTGTCATACTGTTCTTTCACCTCATCGTATCCCGAAGCGCACATATCATACAGCCAACCCCAAGCAACCGTATCGTTGCCGGTCTTGCCGCGCTGCCACGGCTGATAGTTGTTCTGAAGCTTCAAAGCCTTCTCATATGCCTGCATAGCGGAATCCAACTGAGCCTTGGTTTTCTTCGGCATTTTGCTAAGACCCTTCTTAGCCTTTGCGAGCAGCTCATACTGGTCGGTTGTATCGCGAAGATTATCCGACTCTGCGTAGCTCTGAGCCTCAACATACGCTTCGGTGAAATTCGTCCAGCTGTCTGCGTAATAAATCTTATCGTCATTCGAGTTGAGAATGTTATCGGTCTCGTATGTAGGTGTGCACTCCTTAATAAGGTCGCGAAGCTCTGCCGCAGTGTACTTTACGAGCTTATCCTTCTCAGCCTTTACCATCTGGTAAGCGAGGGTTGCGTAATCATCATTGTACTTGCTGTCCTCAACTACCTTGTTCGCAAACTCGGCAGCTCTGGAAAAGTTAGCTCCGGAAACAGAGCCGTACTCCTCAACCTTCCCGTCGATAAGCTCCTTAATTTCCTTGCTATCCAAATAAGCCTTAAGCTCAGCCTTTGTAACAACCGCCTTGGAAGTGTCAAAAGCATCATCCGCAAAAGCAACTGCACTAATAGAAGTCAGTGCCATAACGGAAGCCATTGAGGATGCGAGAATTCTTTTTTTCAACATAATAGTCCTCCTAAAAATTTTGGTTTTTAACAACATCTGAGTTATCGGGCACTCGATGTATTAAACGGATTTCTCTCCGCTCTAATCGGGTAGTCGCGGTTTTTCTCAAAAAAGTTTCAGCGATTTGCAGAATTTTTTTGATTTCCGTTTTCAAACCCGTAGTCGCGGGGTTTTTCGGAAAAGTTTCGGGTTTCCGAAAAAAATTTTTTCAGGGATTTGCATATTTTTATCCCCTTCTAATAATATAACATTTTGCGGCGGATAAGTCAATGTACAATTTGTATAAATCTTTGCGGATTTTTTGACATTTTTATGACAGATTCATTAGAATCACGAAAATTACAGTTTTGCCGCAAAAAATATTTACAAATTTTAGGCGATAAAATTGGTAAATTTGCACAAAAACTTGGAAATGGCTTGAAATTGATATTATAATATGGTATAATATACAAGAGGTGTTTTTATGAGTTCACAGGAAAGAGTGAGAATCATACTCGGACTTCGCGCGGCGGGTTGGTCGGAAAAAGAAATTAATGATTTTATGCTGTTCATAGAAACGGGCGAGGAACAATACAAACCCAAACCAAACGACAACAAGGATACCGCCGCGAAATGAATCCACCCGCAGCAATGTAATAGCGGCGCAGGAAATTCCAAAAAGCGAGTGAAATTGCCGCAGCGAAGAGTAGGCAATTTCGCTCGGCTAGTCAACGTTGTCGCAGACAACGTTGACGTTTTTGGAATTTCAAATTAAAATCTGTCGTTGTAGCTCAGTTGGATAGAGCGACCGCCTCCTAAGCGGTAGGTCGGAGGTTCAAATCCCCTCAGCGACGCCAAATCCCCCTTGAAAATCAAGGGGGATTTTTTACTGTTTACTTTTGCGGAACAGGCGTTGAAGTATCGCTCGATGTTGTTGACGAGGAATTGAGGTCGCTTATGTCGCTGTTATTATCCAGCGGAACGCCGTCCTTGCTTATCTGCGCCATTACCTCCGCCGCAAACGGCTGAAGCTCCGCAGGCAGCGCGGAAAGGTCGCCGTTCTTTATCGCGGATTTCGCCGCCTGAATCTGCTCATCGGTTATTCCCGCCGCCTTTATCTTATCGGAATACTGCGCCAGAACCTGTTCTACTTTCTCCTCTGTAAGCTCTATGGAGCTTTTAATCGCAGGGATTTGTTTGCCTTGCGCGTCGATAGTGTAGTTCTCAGTGTAAATCATATCCTTAACGGGCACAAACTCGTATCCTTGAGATTTCAGATCCTTAAGAATTTCGGGGAGCGCCTCGGTGGTGTTTTCGAGGTCATTGTGGAACAGCAGAATCGAGCCTGATTTAACGTTTTTCAGGACTTTCTTCTGTATCTGCGCCGCAGAGGGCTTTTTCCAGTCGACGCTGTCCACATCCCACTGAATTACTTTCAAACCCATACCGTCCATTGTGGTAATCAGGCTGTCGTCAAACTCGCCGTAAGGAGCGCGGTAAAGAGTTGGCTCTACTCCGGTAATCATTGTGATTTTGCGGTTGCACTCACGGGTATCATTAATCAGTTCGTTGATGTTCATTCCCTCAACGTGAGGGTGAGCGTTCGAGTGGTTCTGAATGTCGTGTCCCGCGTCAAAGAACATTTTTACGTCCTCGGGATAGCGGTCGCACCAGTCCCCTGTCACGAAAAACGTAGCCTTCGCGCCGTTCTCTTTAAGTATATCGATTAACTTCTGCGTATTTGAGTTCTCCCACGCCACATCAAAGGTAAGCGCGATTTTCTTGTCGCCGCGTTCCACACAGTAAATCGGCAGTAGCCGCTCCGCCGCGCGCGTTCCCACCGAGGTCAGCACCACGGTGACAGCCACAGCCGCCGCAGCAACAACTCCCGCCGCGATTGCCGCCGCGCGCGTAATCTGCTTTTTGGTGAATGTCAATGCTTTCATTATTTTCCCTCCATAGATTATCCAAGCCGCGTAAAGCGTCTGTGGTTTTTGTCCTATAAATATGGAAGGCAAAGGACAAATATGACAAGTTTTAGAAATTATTTCAGGAAAAGCCTTGACAAGTTTGGGAAAATGTGTTATAATAAAAAGTGCGAAACAACTTAATATACTAGATTTCAGTATACGCTTTTACCTCCGGTAAAAGTGCATGCTCTATTTCGTATACTGAGATTTATGTATAACGAGTTGTTTCGCAGCAATCGGAGCTTTGCATTTTTCGGTGCGCAACTTCGGTTGCGCACTTTTTAATTTACGGGAAAATTTCCAATACGACAACGGAGGAAAAACAATGAGCACAAAAAAACTAATGGTTGCAACGCTTTCGGTAGCAATTGTTTTGTCGCTAACAGCTTGCGGAACTGATTCCAAGACAAGCAGCAAGCAAGGGGGATACAGCGGAATTATTCAAAGCGTTCCAACGGATTCCTCAAATTCGGAGCAGAACACCCAACCCGAATCTAACGAGGACTTCGAAATAAGGGACGATGTTCTTGTTAAATATAAAGGCAGTGCCGCCGAGGTAACGATTCCCGATGGTGTGATTAATATCGGCGACAAGGCTTTTGGCGGCTGTACAAGCCTTACAAGCGTTACTATACCCAACAGCGTGACCTCAATTTGCAATGGTGCGTTCTGGAACTGCACAGGGCTTACAAGTATTACTATACCCGACAGTGTGACAGATATTGGCAATTCGGCATTCGATGGTTGTACAAGTCTAACGAGTGTTACTATACCCAACAAATTGACCGATATTCGTGCATATATTTTCTACGGCTGCACAAGTCTTACAAGCATTAAGATATCTGATCGGGCGACATGTATTGGCTATTGTGCTTTCGGCAAATGCACGAGTCTTACAAACATTACTATACCCGACAGCGTGACAGATATTGGCGAACTGGCTTTCAGTGGCTGTGAAGGCATTAAAGCCACCTACAAAGGCAAAACCTACGACTATGCGCACATAGACGAATTGTACAAGGCAATAAACGGCAACTAAACCTATAAAACCCGCTCTCTCGAAAGAGCGGGTTTGTTTATTAAAAAATTTCCGGAAAGCACTTGACAAACTCATTAAATTGTAATAAAATGTAAGTAAGCTATTCCAATTCGGGAATGCTCATCACACCACTAAATCGGAGGTAAATTATGGCACTTGTAAATGTTATGGAAAAAATCGTTGAAGAGAAGCTCGAAAGCCTTCTTAAAGATCGCGATTGCTGCAAATGTGAACGCTGCATTGAGGATATGAAAGCGTTGGCGCTTAACCACCTGCCCTCTAAATACGTAAGCACCTACAACGGCGAGTTGTTCTCCAAGTTGGATTCCGCCGCGCGGCAGAATTCCGTGGATATCAATGTTGCGGTTGCCAATGCCATCGACTGCGTTTCCGCGCACCCATCGCACGAAGTTAAAAAATAAAGCTTTCGGAGTGTCCGCAAACACTCCGAAAAAACGCAGAGTGATAAGGTAAAGGTCAATATGAGCGATGAAACCAAAATAACCGAACAGCACCCAATAGCGAAAAAGGTAAGACGCTTCTTTATCAATCTTCTCGATATTCGCGACGATATGATGAGTTACGGCGAAATTGATGAGATGATGTGGGAAAACACCAATATCCATGGAGCGAATATGTGGATATTGATGCTTGCGATACTTATTGCATCAATAGGGCTGAACGTCAACTCCACTGCCGTTATTATCGGCGCAATGCTTATTTCCCCATTGATGAGCGGAATCCTCACAATGGGCTATTCGCTGGCGGTAAAGGATCTGAAAATGATGCGCCGGGCGTTGATTCGATTTGGCATACAGGTAATAATAAGCCTTATCGCGTCAACGCTGTATTTTTGGATTTCGCCGCTGGACGAGCCAACCTCAGAAATGATAGCGCGGACAAGCCCTACTATCTGGGACGTGCTGATTGCCCTTTTCGGCGGAATCGCGGGAATAATCGGCAATACGCGGCAGAAAAAAGGCAATGTAATTCCCGGAGTCGCGATTGCGACCGCGCTTATGCCACCACTGTGTACCGTGGGGTACGGTATAGCGACTCTCCAGCCGAGATTTATACTCGGAGCGTTCTATCTGTTCTTTATCAATACGCTGTTTATCGCGCTGTCCGCCGCGCTTATCACGGTGATTCTCCGCGTACCCGTACACCACAACATTGATAAACGCAAAGAGAAGCGAATAACAAGAGCGGTCGCGACAATCGTTGTGGTGACGGTAGTACCGAGTGTCCTCATTGGCGCGTACACGGTGTATAATACATATATCGAACGTAATATCGATGAGTATCTGAAAACGGAGTTTGTGTTCAGCGATACTCAGCTTGTTCAGAGCAGCGTCAACCAAAATGACAAGATAATCTCAGTATCGTTGGTCGGCAATCAGATTTCAGACGAAACCATCTCACTACTTGAAAATCAAATGGCAAATTACAATCTGAGCAACTACACATTAAGCGTCACACAGAACAAAACTATCCCGGTCGACGCCGAAAACACAGACAAGATAACCATTGCCGTTCAGGAGAACACCATATCAGAGCTTCAGGCGTTACTCAAGGAACAACAATCACGACTTGACGAGCTTGAGTTGTCCGAGGAAACTCAGCTTGATTTGAACGAGATAAGCCGTAAGGCGCAAAAGGTCTTCGCAAACCTGTCAAATTGTGCGTGCGGAATCGCTTCGGATGGCAAGGACGAGTACGCGATTCTTACCGCGACGACGAAAGTTGAACTCTCTGACTCTGAACGCGCCGTGATTGAAAACTGTCTGAAAACCGAAATCGAAATGAATAATGTTCGATTGTTTATCATAATCGAACCGCTGGATACAACCGAACAGCCGCCATCTGAGGATTAAGGAACGATTTCCTAAATAACAGTTGCGCTCTCCCTACCTGTGGTGGGGAGAGCGCGGTTTTATATTTACAACTCGTTTCGATTTTCCAGTGCCTTAACAAGAGTCACATCATCAGCGAACTCCAATGCCGAACCTGCGGGCAATCCGTAAGCAAGACGTGTGACCTTGATACCCATTGGCTTGATAAGTCTGCCGATATACATCGCAGTTGCCTCACCCTCCACTGTGGGGTTTGTCGCCATAATCACCTCTTTGACATCCACCAGACGCGAAATCAGCTCCTTGATTTTCAAATCATCGGCAGTGATTCCGTCAATTGGCGACAGAAGCCCGTGCAGTACGTGATAAAGCCCATCAAATCCGCCGGCACGTTCGAAAGCCGAAACGTCCTTGGGACTTTCTACTACGCAGATTACGCTCTTGTCACGATTATCATCGGAGCAGATTTCACAAATTTCACGCTCGGTAAAATTCTGACAGCAGCTACACAAATGTACGCTCCGCCGCGCGTTGATAAGATTCTCGGAAAATTCCTCGACCTCCTCAACAGGCAGATTCAGCAGATGATACGCCAGCCGCTGTGCGGTCTTGATTCCGATTCCGGGAAGTTTAGCGAACTGCTCCGCCGCGAGCGCGAGCGGCATTGAAACAAATTCTGACATTTTATCCTCACATTTCATCAATCACATTAAACCTATGAAATTACGCAAATCCACCGTAAATTCCCTGTCCGTGAATATATTCACGCCGTTTTCGGGAATTTCCGCGTCCTCGGGAAGAAAATACACTGCCAATTGCGCGGAATTGGCGGGCGGATTCAGAGTTCTCCCGCGAAAAAGTACAATGTCCGCATCGGTCGCGGTATCCGAAATACTCGCCGAAGCGATTGTGAAACCGCTCACCGAGAGCGTTTCTGCCGCAGAGTCCACAACAACAGGCAGTTCCGGAAGAAGCTTCGCCGTCAACTCATTCGAGTATATTGTGTCAATATTTACCATTTCTGACAGCTCACGAATATCCAGCGCGCCGATATAATCCACATCAACAGCGGCTACACAGACGATATTCACCACGCCGTACATACGGAGGCATTGTAAGATTTGCTCCGAAAGTCCGCCACCGCCGGATATGTACACTATGGCGGAGCTTCCGCGCATTACAATCGCCGCTGACGTTGTGGAATTTCCCACAAAGCGGATTTCATTGCGGGTGAGTATCATATTCTGCGCGAGAATCAGCGAACAACTTATGGAAATTACCGCGCACCGCAACATAGGTTTCATCAGTTTAATCCCGCCGAACGCGGCAACGGAAATCAACACCGCGCAAACCAACGGAAACACCCACGAACCGACAGAATCCATATTTATATACATCCACCGCCACTTTCCGAAAAATCGGATAACCGCCGCCGCTATACGCATTGACCATTCCATTGGCACGGTGAAAATCCACAGCCCCGTCACCGCCGCAACCACCATTGACGCCATCGCCACAGTCATCAGCGGCGCGAGAATCAACGTCACGATTGCTCCGAGCGCCGAAACTCCGCCAAACACCGCCGCGCTTATTGGAGCAGTGCAAAGCATTGCGCTTGTCGAAATCGTAATCGCCCTCACCGGGATATTCAGCCATTTTGCGCGTTTTGGAATTCCCGCCGCGAATCTGTCCGCAAGTCTCGGACCTACCACTCCCGCACCAAACACTCCCATCACTGACATTGCGAATCCAACATCGAGGATATTCTGCGGGCGAAACATCGTAATCAGGATTACCGATACGCACAGCGAATTCAGCGTATCAGCTTTGCGCCTGAAAAATCCCGCCAAACCGCCTATAAAGAACATCATCGATGCGCGAATCACAGATTTTGTAGGTCCGAAGAACAGTATTCCGCCAATCGCCAATGCCAGTGAAAACGCGGATTTTACCTTGCGACGGTTATCCGACATCATTTCGAGCAGCGCTGCGGACAATATCGCAAAATGCGCTCCCGAAACCGCCGTGTAATGTGAAGCGCCGCACACACGCATACTATCCTCTAATGACACAGAAAGCTCACTGTCCATTCCCAACAGCATAGACTGCATAAGCATCCGCGAATCTCCCGACCCACAGGAAAGCAAATCATTAAACAAGCCCTCGCGCAGAGATTTTATCGCCCGTGATATTCGTCTTCCGTCCGAGGAAATCATTGTAAACTCCACAATCTCTCCCTCTAACAGGATTCCGTTAGAGAGATTGAAAGCTGTACTGCTTTTAATCGGCTCGGTAATGACTATCCTTGCAATACCGCGCTGACCTTCCTCCAGACGCTCTATACAGGTAAGCCCCATCACAGCGTTAATCCCGTTCAGTTTTCCGCGCGACACCAGCAATCTTTCTCCATTGCGCATTGAAGTAACATCGGTAATCTCAATTTCGGTCACGACCGTTTTTCCCGAAAACTGAACAATCGGTAAGGCGACGCTTTTTATCCACACAAGCATTGTAACGATTCCAAGAATCGCCGAAATCGCGCAGATACAAAACCCATTACGCTTTATCATAAGAAAAATCATAACGGGAGTCAAAATCGCTATCGCGATTATCACAACAATATCATCAAAAAAGAACGCTGCCAGCATTCCCGCAACCATTGGCACGGCGATTCTCACAGACAACAGCGAAAAATGTTCTTTATCGGCGGATTTCATCCGCCGCGTATCAGCCTTGTTCAAGCGCGATTAAAACAGCCCCGGCATTGAAACCCCGCCGGTTACTTTTTCCATCTCAGCCGCGCTGTAATCCTCAATCTCCTGAATAATCTCATTCACGCCGCTGATAATCAAATCCTCGAGCATTTCCACATCATCGGGATTAACAGCCTCGGGGCTTAGCTTCACGGACTTCAGCTTTTTGTCGCCGGTCATAACAAGCTCCAAAGCGCCGCCGCCGACGGTCTTGGTGAATTCTTTCTGCTCCAGCTCTTCCTGAACGCGGGTAATATCCTCCTGCATTTTCTGCGCTTTACGAACCATCTGGTTCATATTGGAAACGCCTGCGTTCTGGTATTCCTTAGGTAATCTTGATTTCATAACAATTCTCCTTATTTTAATGGCAAATCCGAAAACGCGCTTTTGAAATGCCGCTGCGCGTCATTTCAAAAGTGCTTGCTAAACGTTACCTCACACCGTTTCACGGTGTTCGGCAACGTTTGCATTTTGGATTTGCACGAGTCGCTACTGCGTAACTTTTGATTATAGCGCAACTGTCAACCGTAACTAATCCGTAACCTTGACCTCAACGCCGAGACGCCGCGCGTTCGCAAATGCGCGCTCCAACGGACTGAATTTCCGTTCGTCTTCGAGGGCTTCCTTTTGCTCGATTTTCATTGACACCGAAAAGCCGAGAGCATTTGAGATAATGCCGTTCAGTCGTATCAGTTCTTCGTCTTTGGCATTGTTCAGAAGCATTTGATTATCCGAACGAACAACCAGCATATTTCCGTTAAGGCTCGCCTCCGAATCCTTGAACATACTCGACACCATAATGTCATCGCACTTTGAAACCGCTTCAGTCCATTGCTCGGGAGTAATCTCCGTAAGCGGAGGAAGTTCCGTTGCGGGTTCCTCGGGAATGTTCTCATCGTGCAGAGGTTCCTCCACAGGCGGGACTTCCGCCATCGAAATTGATTCCGCCGTCGGGTCGGACTTGTCATATTCCGCCATTAATTCTCGCGTTTTCTGGATATTTTTCCGCTGAACGGGTGTCAGTTGTTCCTCGGGAATCTCAATTTTCGTAATCTCGGGCTTATCTGGGAACTTCACCGTCGGAGCGGAATTCGTAACGGTCTTCGCAACGGGGATTGACGCGCTTACGGAGTCAATCCCCGTACACATCTGCACCAGACACATTTCCGCGACAATTTTCCGCTGCTTCACTTTGCCGATTCCGTCCGCGCATTGCCGCAGCAGTGTCAAGCAGCGCAGAATCTCCTCAAGCGTGTACATTCCGCTTATACGCTCAATATCAGCATATTCATCAGGAAGCGCGGAAAGCAGATCCACCGCCTCGGGAGCGGTTTTATACAGCATTAAATCGCGGAAATGCCCCGAAAGCTCATCCACAACCGCCGCAATATCTTTAGAGCCTTTGTGAAGCTCCCCCAACAGGCGAATGCACCCGGCTGTATCATTATTCGCAATCATTTCCGAAAACGCGAACAAGTGCTTGTCCTCGGCAACTCCCGCGCAATCGCGCACAATCGCAGCGGTGATATGCTTGTCCTCGGAAACACAACGGTCAAGAATCGAAAGCGCATCGCGCATTCCGCCATCCGAAAGGCGCGAAATCAAATCCGCCGCGTCCGCGTCCAGAGAAACGCCCTCTTTTTCCGCGACTTCAAGCAGCCGCGCCGAGCTGTCCTCAATGCTTACGCGCCGAAACTCAAACCGCTGACACCGTGACAAAATCGTCGGAAGCACCTTATGCAGCTCAGTGGTTGCAAGTATGAACTTTACATGCGGCGGAGGTTCTTCAAGCGTTTTCAGCAGCGCGTTGAACGCTTGCGAGGACAGCATGTGAACCTCGTCGATAATATAGACGCGGTATTTACAGCTAACCGGCGTATACGCAACCTCGTCACGTAACTGGCGTACATCGTCCACTCCGTTGTTGGAAGCCGCGTCCATCTCCACAATATCGGTGGAAGAACCATCAAGTATCTCGCGGCAGCGTTCGCATTCCAAGCACGGGTTTCCGTCTTTGGGATTCAGACAATTGACAGCCATCGCGAGAATTTTCGCACAAGTCGTTTTTCCCGTTCCGCGAGAGCCTGTGAACAAATACGCGTGCCCGGTAGTTCCTGTTTTGATCTGGTTTTTAAGCGTGGTGGTGATATGTTCCTGCGAAATAACGTCGTCAAACGTTCGCGGACGATATTTTCGGTATAAAGCAAGATACATAAAATCCCCTTATCTAAATGGCAAATCCAAAAACGCGCACTTGAAATTTTGCAATGCAAAATTTCAAGTCCGCTTGCTAAGCGACACTACACACCGCTGCGCGGTGTTCCGTGCCGCTTGCATTTTGGATTTGCACTTCACTCTTAAGCCTTGCCTTTAATTATCGCGTTTGGGTTGTACAAAACCTCAAAACCGCTTACATTTTGATTTTACGCACAAAAAATGCTCTCGATTATGGGAACAGACTTGCTGCGGCACACAGAGCAATCCGCTTAATGCTGCTCGGTTCCCCGCCTGACATGGTTCACAGCGCTCTGTTGCACAGGGTCTGCCCCCATAATCGAAAGCATTTATATGTATTCAACGGGATATTTGCCCCATTCACTGATTATATTATACTACATTTTTTTGAAAAAATCAAGGGGTTTTTACGGATATAGGAAAAATTTTGAGAAATCCCTTGACAAAACCCGAAAAATGGGATATAATAAATGTGTATCACAGACAAAATGCGAAAGTGATGCGTTATAACTCAAAACATCTTTTAAGTAACGCAGGCAAATCGCGAAAGCAGTGTGCTATAACTCAAAACATCTTTTAAGTAACGCAGGCAAATCACGAAAGCAGTGTGCTATAACTCAAAACATCTTTTAAGTAATGCAGGCAAATTCAAAACGCGAGCGGCACGGCTTGCACAAAGCATGTAATGCAGCATCCGGCTGTGTGTTATAACTCAAAGCAACTTTTAAGTAATGCAGGCAAATTCAAAACGCGAGCGGCGCGGCATGCGCGAAGCGCGTGCCGTGACGCTCAGGCGAACACAAATGAAATTCGCTTTGCGAATTTCATTTGTGTGGTTTTGAATTTGCTATTAAAATAAGGGGTGAGAAAAGTGGCTAACCAATCAGGCGGTGACAACGCGGGAGTAGGGCGAAGTACGCATACTCGGTTAATTTACGCTGTGTACGGATACCGAAGGGTCAACCACTTTTCGGGAAACTTCCTCGCGGCTTGATTTAATCGAATGTATGTACTCCCCCGCTCCAAGGCAGGGGGTTTTTCGTCCGTTTTGAAACTAATGAAACGGAGGACCGTATCTATGGAAGAAGAAAAGAATACGGAAATGATCGGTCAGGCAGAGGGAGAAATCGCCGTAAAGCCCGACTATGAAAGCGAAATTATCGAGATAGTCCGCGGGAATAATACGCCATTGGCAATGCGTGGAAAGCTCGAAAATTACCACGAAAACGACATCGCGGAGGTCTTTCCGCAGCTGACAGCTATCGAGCGCAAGAAGCTCTGCCGCGTACTCACGGCGGAAATGCTGTCGTTGGTGTTCGAGCATATGGAAGAAGAACAAGCGGCGGCTTATCTGTGCGAAATGGACATAATGAAAGCCGCCGAGGTTGTCGGTCAGTTGGAAACCGACACCGCCGCCGCCATTCTCCACGAAATTGATAAGGAGCGTCGCGAGCTGCTTATTGACGCGCTGGAGCCGGATACCAAAAAGGAAATCCGCCTTATTGCGTCATTTGATGACGACGAGATTGGCAGCCGTATGACCACCAATTGTATTGTAATCCACGAAAATCTGGACATCAAAGGTGCAATGAACGCACTTGTCGCGCAGGCGGAGGAAAACGACAACATCTCCACGATTTTTGTGGTCGACGACAGTGAGGCGTTCTACGGAGCAATAGACCTCAAGGATTTGATTATTGCGCGCAAAACCGACAGTCTTGAAAACCTGATAGTAACATCGTTCCCATATGTATACGCGAATGAACAGATTGCCGACTGTATCGAACGTCTGAAGGACTACTCCGAGGACTCAATTCCCGTGTTGGACAATTCAAATAAGTTACTTGGTGTAATCACCGCGCAGAACGTCATTGAGGTCGTGGACGATGAAATGGGCGATGATTACGCGAAATTCGCGGGATTGACCGCCGAGGAGGACCTCAATGAGCCGTTGTTGCTTTCAATAAAGAAACGCCTTCCGTGGCTGCTGATGCTGTTAATACTCGGAATGGTGGTTTCGGGCGTGGTGGGAGCGTTTGAGAAAGTCGTAGCGAGCCTTACCGTTATAATGGCGTTTCAGTCGCTTATATGCGGAATGGCGGGAAATGTCGGCACACAGTCTCTGGGCGTGACGATACGCGTACTGATGGACGAAAATCTCACTCCCGCGCAAAAGTTCCGTTTGGTCGGCAAGGAGGTACGCACGGGATTATGTAATGGCATAATTCTGGGGATTTTGTCGTTTGCGTTTGTCGGATTATATATCTTTATATTTAAGGGTAAGCCGATGGGATTCTCTTATGCGGTTTCGGGATGTATTGGTATTTCAATGATGATGGCAATGCTGATTTCCAGTGCGGTCGGAACGCTGATTCCGCTGTTCTTCAAGAAGATAGGCGTAGACCCCGCCGTGGCGTCCGGTCCGCTTATCAGTACAGTAAACGACCTTGTGGCGGTTGTTACTTATTATGGAATGAGCTGGGTATTCCTTATAAATGTATTTGGATTTTCGGGATGACTCCGGTTGACAGCATACAATACACAGTTGACAGTGTACAGTGTACAGTTGACAGTTATGGTGCGGCTTACGCCGCGATTATTAAGATTGTATCCAAGTCAAAGCGTGAACGTTCCGATAAAGGTATAATTTAAATAATGCGCCGCGCCGGTGGCGCACATTAACTGCCAGCTGTCAACTATACACTGTCAACTGAATTTTGTATATTTTGCAAAAATTTTCAAAAAATTTCAAAAAACATCTAGCAATTTTCGCAAATATCTGTTATAATAGTATACAGATAGTGGATGCGATAAAATGTAACCACTAAAATGACGTTATCCTCCGTGCGCACGGAGTATGACGTTAATTTCAAAATCAGGAGGAATATTCCAATGGCTAAGAAGTATTGTTACATGTTCTCCGAGGGCGACGCTTCCATGCGTGAGCTTCTCGGCGGCAAGGGCGCGAACCTCGCGGAAATGACCAAAATCGGTCTTCCCGTTCCGCAGGGCTTTACCATCTCTACCGAGGCGTGTACTCAGTATTATGAGGACGGACGCAAAATCAACGATGAGATTATGGCTGAGGCTATGGCGAACGTTAAGAAGATGGAGGAAATCAACGGCAAGAAGTTCGGCGACAAGCAGAATCCGCTGCTCGTATCCGTTCGTTCGGGCGCGCGCGCGTCTATGCCGGGTATGATGGACACCATTCTGAACCTCGGTCTGAACGATGAGGTTGCAGCAGCTATGATTGCCGGAAATCCCGACCCCAAATTCGAGCGTTTTGTTTATGACTCATACAGAAGATTTATCCAGATGTTCTCCGACGTTGTTATGGAAGTCGGCAAGAAGTACTTTGAGAAGCTCATTGATGATATGAAGGAGAAGAAAGGCGTTAAGTATGACGTAGAACTTGACGCAAACGACCTCAAGGAGCTGGCTAACCAATTCAAGGCAGAGTACAAGAAGCAGCTCGGCACAGACTTCCCGTCTGACCCGATTGAGCAGCTCAAGCTTGCTATCGAAGCGGTATTCCGTTCTTGGGACAACCCCCGCGCGAACGTTTACCGCCGCGACAACGACATTCCGTATAGCTGGGGCACAGCCGTAAACGTAATGCCAATGGTATTCGGTAACCTCAACGAGGATTCC
>CAYZQU010000014.1:0-15791 GCA_964480645.1 uncultured Ruminococcus sp.
CATAATCTGACGATTTTTTCAACACTTTTTTATGAATTTTTAGAGGTTACCTTAAATTTTTCAAAAAGTACTTAACAAACGCAGAAAAATATGTTATAATAAAAACAGACATTATATCCTTACAGAAATCAGCGTTCAATTCAGTTTGACGCAGATTGGGAACTGAAAAAATGTTATAATAGAATTGGGGATTCAACCCAATACATCAAATAAGGATTAATACAATGAAAAAGATTTTAGGCTACATACGCCGCGCGTGTCAGGAGTTCGACTTGATCGAAGACGGCGACAAAATCGCGGTCGGGGTATCGGGCGGTAAGGACAGCCTTGTGCTGTTGGCGGGACTGGCGCGAATGAGTCGGTTCTACGAGCGGAAATATGAGCTGTTCGCCGTGACTCTCGACCCGCGTTTCGGCAAACAGGACGGCGATTACTCAGCCGTGGAGCGGCTCTGCGAAGAGCTTGACGTTCCGTTTACATTGGTGAGGACTGACATCGCCGAGATTGTTTTCGATATCCGTAAAGAGCCAAGCCCCTGTTCGCTATGCGCAAAAATGCGCCGCGGAGCGTTACATGATGCGGCAAAATCACTGGGGTGCAATAAACTGGCACTGGGACATAATTATGACGACGCAATCGAAACATTTATGATGAACCTGTTTCAGGAGGGCAGAATCGGCTGTTTTGCGCCGAAATCTTACCTCTCGCGAAAGGACATCACGGTAATCCGTCCATTGGTGTTCGCCCCGGAGTACGCGGTGATTTCCTGCGCGAAACGCAACAATTTTGAGGTCGTGAAATCCAAATGTCCCGCCGATAAACACACCACCCGCCAGACTATGAAAGAGTTCCTGAACGCGCTCGAACACGAAAATCACGGCGTTAAACAGCGTATCTTCGGCGCTATGCGCAAAGCTAACATCGACCGCTGGGGTTACAAGGACACGGGGGAAAATAATGAGGAAAAACATTAAACTTACATCGAAAAAATCCGCAAAAAAAGAGCAAAAGCCGCAGTTCAATGGTTTCTTCTTTTTCGTCAAGGATCAAGGAGAGGGAGTTGCGCGGGTAATCGTGATAATTTTGAAAGTTCTGGAGCTGATTATGACGACGATTTTCGCGTTGGTACTCGGGATTTTCGGCCCGGCAATTATTATGAAAAGCGATATGGTTGACCCCGGAATTTCCGGTTCTCCCGGACTTGTGATGTGGATCATAGCGTCTGCGCTGTACATAATCGGAATGTTCGTTCTTATGCTCGGGAAGTCCAAAATTGCCTCGGCAATCCATATTGTGGCAATGGCGGTGACGCTTATCACACATATAATTATCGGCGCACTGTTCACGGGTATGCAGAACAATCTCGCGAATCTCTATTTACCGTGCGTGTTTATTACAATGCTGACGCTTGCGATAATGCTGCTTATCAATATTCCAAAGGTAATTGCCCGCAAAATTCAAAAGGATAGTGAAGCTGCGCCGTCAATATTTGATTCGCCGACCGTTAAGAAAGGGCATAAATAATGGTGATGGATATTAATGAGTGGTGTAAAATTTATATTGACACTCTGGATAGAACATTTGGTGAACGTGTGTGGTTTGTCGGACTTCAAGGCAGCCGCGGCAGGGGAGAAGCAGCTGAATCAAGCGATATTGATGTTGTGGCAATTCTTGATAAGCTTTCCATCGAGGATATTAAGACATATAGTGAGATGTTGGATACTCTTCCGCACCGTGAGCTTATTTGCGGATTTCTTTCAGGGAAAAGCGAACTACTGAACTGGGAGCCGTCCGACCTTTTTCAGTTTTATAATGATACAAAACCGCTTAAAGGCAGTCTCGATGAGTTGTTGCCGCTGATAGACAAGGAATCCGTAATCCGCGCGGTAAAAATCGGACTATGCAATATTTATCACGGGTGCGTTCACAATATGCTTCACGAAAAGAGCGTAGAAATTCTGGCGGGATTGTATAAAACCGCGTGTTTCACACTTCGAGCGATTTGTTTTATGCAGACAGGAAAATACGTGTCAAAGCTGAATGATTTGGCAGTCGCTGTCGGCAATGAGGATTGCGAAATTGTTAGGATGTATATTGCGATGAAAAACGGTTGCGAAGTGGATTTTGCCGCAATATCGGAGAGGTTGTTCCACTGGTCACAACGTCATATTGGAAAGGGCGCAATTCAAACGCAATAACAAAATTAAGGCAGTGGCGACCAGTGCAAATCCAAAACGCGCGTGACGCGTCTCAAGTTCGGTGCGTTATAATCAAAACCACTTACCCGAGTGAACGGCAAATCTGAAATGCGTCCGTTGCGCCACACGCAAAGCGTGAGGCGTAACGGACAGGCAAGTGCAAACGCGTAGCGTTTGCACGGTTTCGGATTTGCAAATTAAAATAAGGAGGTTACTATGGCTACTATTATGAAAGATGAAATCCGATTTCACCTGAGAATTAAGAATGGTGACGTCGGGCGGTACATGATTTTGCCGGGCGATCCGGGGCGCGTGCCGAAAATTGCCGCATATCTGGAGAATGCGGAACAAATCGCGCAGAACCGCGAGTATAATATCTACACAGGGTATCTCTGCGGCGAAAAGGTGAGCGTATGCTCCACGGGAATCGGCGGACCGTCCGCCGCGATTGCTGTGGAGGAGCTGATTGACAGCGGCGCGGATACGTTTATCCGCGTGGGAACAAGCGGCGGTATCGACTTGTCGGTGTTCGGCGGGGACTTGATTATCGCCGAGGCGGCGATACGCGCCGAGGGAACAAGTTACGAGTATATGCCGCAGGGGTATCCTTCCGTGGCGGATTTCGAGGTGACAACCGCCCTCGCTCAGGCAGCAAAAGAGCTTTCCGGCGGTGAACCCGGAAACCGCTATCACGTTGGAGTGGTACATTCCAAGGACAGCTTTTACGGCGAGGTGAATCCCGAACGTTCGGCAGTAGGAGATAATATACAGTCGCGGTGGGACAGCTATCTGAAATGTGGCTGTCTGACTTCCGAAATGGAGTGCGCGGCGATTTACGCGGTCGGTTTAACGCGCTCTGTATTCCCGAAGAAGATTCGGTGCGGCGCGGTGCTTACCGCTCTCTGGAACGCGGAACGTTCTAAGCGCGGAATGCCTGATACCGTTACCGAGGATTCCACACGCGGTATAAAGTGCGCAATACGAGCGGTGGAAATCCTTATTGAACGGGATAAGTCCGTTTAACAAGCAAGCCCCGCGTTCCTTTTCGGTGCGCGGGGCGGATTTTAATAGCCGTTTATCGCCATGTATAAATCGTCAATGTGTGCGTAGTCATAGGTTTTGCCCTTGTGGACGACTTGAATTTTCTCGCACCCGTCGAAAGCAAGCCAACTGATTTCAACCACACTGTCGGGGATATTTATGCTTGCAAGACTTGTGCAGAAGCCGAAAGCCTCTTCTAAAATCTCAGTCACGCTATCGGGGATATAAACGCTTGTAAGGCTGGTGCAGTTACTGAAAACACCTACATTAATACATTCCACATTGTCCGGAATTGTAACGCTTGCAAGACTTGCGCACCCGTGAAAAGCGTCACAGCCGATACGGGTTACGCTGTTGGGTATAATTACGCTTGTAAGACTTGCACACCCGTGGAAAGCAAATTTGCCGATTTCGGTCACGGAATTGGGAATATTTATGTCAACAAGACTTGTACAGTTTTTGAAAGCCAAATCGTCAATCTCGCTCACGCTGTCGGGAATATGGACGCTTGTAAGGTTTGCGTAGTCTTCAAAAGCGCTGATACGAACATTGATAATATCTTTGCCAAGTAAAAAATCAATATGCTCAGGTAAGATATGTTTGGGTAAACCGATTGAAACCACGGGACTCCCCTCCAACACACGTGGTATTTCAACTTTCGGCGAATTTCCCAAGTATTTGATAATAACCATACCGCCAAGCTCGTTCGAAAATACATATTCAAACATATCTTTCTTCTGTGCTTCAGAATTTGCGCCTTCCTGTATCGGAGGGCGCGAATTCTTATTTCAATAGATTTTCCAATCTTTGCATGGCCTCGGTGGTCGCCTCGTGAGTGCCGAACGCGGTAAGCCTGAACCAACCGTCGCCGTTCTTTCCGAATCCCGCGCCGGGAGTGCCGACAACCTGAATCTCGGTAAGAAGCTTGTCGAAGAAGTCCCAAGAACCCATACCGTCAGGGCACTTCAGCCAGATGTACGGAGAATTCACGCCGCCCGTGTACTTGATTCCGAGTTTGTCGCAGGTAGTGGCGATAACACGCGCGTTTTCCTGATAGTAGGCAATGTTTTCTTTGCACTGACGCTGACCCTCCGGAGAGAATACCGCTTCCGCCGCGCGCTGAACGGGATAGGAAACGCCGTTGAACTTACTGCCTTGACGACGCGCCCATATTTCGCAGAGCTTCACGTCATTTCCCGCGCTGTCTTTCTGAATAAGCTCGTTTGGAATTACGGTATAGCCGCAGCGTGTTCCCGTGAACCCCGCCGTCTTGGAAAGTGAGCAAATTTCTATTGCGCACCTTTTCGCGCCCTCAACACAATAAATCGAGCGCGGAATGTCGCTCTCCGTGATGAACGCTTCATAAGCCGCGTCGTAGATGATAACCGCGTTGTTTTCCAGCGCGTAATCCACCCACTCTTTAAGCTGGGACTTTGTGTAAACCGAACCTGTGGGGTTGTTCGGGGAGCAGAGGTAAATCAAATCCGCCTTGATTTTAGGGTCGGGCATTGCGGCGAATCCGTTTTCCTCAGTGGAGTCCGCGAAGATAACATCGTTTCCGCTCATTATGTTGGAATCCACATAGACAGGGTACGCGGGGTCGGTAACAAGTACGGTATTTCCCGAACCAAAAATATCCACGATATTGCCGCAATCGGATTTCGCGCCGTCCGAAACGCGGATTTCCGACGAGGAAACCTCCGCGCCGAAGCTTTTGTAGTAGTCCGAGATGGCGTCACGCAAAAAGTCATATCCCGCACCGAGGTCGTCATAACCGCGGAATGTCTCCTTTACGCCCATTTCGTCCGCCGCCTTTTTCATAGCGTCCACAACCGCGGGCGCAAGCGGAAGCGTTACATCGCCGATTCCCATTCGGATAAGACGCTTTGCTTCTTCGGGGTGGCTGTCCGAATACGCCTTAATGCGCTTTGAAATCTCAACAAACAGATAGTTCTTCTTCAATCTCGAGAAGTTTTCATTTAATTTTGCCATAGTCAAATGTCCTTTCGGGTTAATCGTTGATTCTCCTTACTCGGGAGAACCCATACATTATTATTTAACCATATTTTTTGCCGTTTGTCAAGATTAATCGACGGAATTTTGTTAATAATAAATTTGATATAGTGCGGTATGCGCAAAAACATCTTTATTTTTGCTCAAATTTTGGTGAAAAGTTACAAAAAACTTCAAAAGTAAAAAAATTTTCATTTAGGTACTTCAAAAAAAATAACAAATGTGGTATAATGTAGAAGTATGAGTGTAATCTTGCATAGAATCATCGAACACAAAGGTTTACATATATAAATGTTCCCGATTTGGGGAACAGGGGGAAGTGTTTAATTGGAAAAATATGTTGTTAAAGGCGGCGGTAAACTTTCGGGGGAAGTTACTATCAGCGGTGCTAAGAACGCGATTGTCGCGATTCTGCCCACGACTATCCTCTCAGATGAGCCGTGCGTCATCGAAAATATACCGAATATCAGTGATGTGAACATCACCTTACAGATTATGTCCGAAATGGGCGCGGAAATCCGTATGCTGAACAAAAACACATACAGAATTGATACCCGTCCGCTGCGGAATATGCCCATTCCGTATGAGAAAGCAAAGCTTATGCGCGCGACTACTTACTTTCTAGGCACGCTGCTTGGAAGATTCCACAGCGCACACGTTTCAATGCCCGGCGGGTGCAACCTCGGTGATAGACCGATTGACCAGCATCTCAAATGCTTCGCGGCGTTGGGTGCGGAATGTGAGATTGACGGAGGTATGATTAACCTCCACGCGGATAAGCTCACGGGAAACCAGATTTTCTTTGACAAGAACTCCGTAGGAGCGACTATCAACGGCATTATGGCAGCAGTTAAGGCTGACGGGCTTACCATAATTGAGAACGCTGCGAAAGAGCCACACGTTGTCGACCTCGCAAACTGCCTGAACTCTATGGGCGCGGATATTATCGGCGCGGGTACGGACGTAATTAAGATCCGCGGCGTAAAAGAACTGCATGGAACAACTTACAGTGTAATTCCCGACCAGATTGAGGCGGGAACGTTTATGGCGGCGGCGGCAGCAACACGCGGAAACGTCTTGATTCGCAACGTTATTCCGAAACACCTTGAACCTATTACTAATAAGCTGCTGAAAATCGGCGTGCAGGTGGAGCAGTATGATGATTCCGTTCAGGTGATCGGCGGGGACAACTATATCGGCACGTCAATCAAGACAATGCCGCACCCCGGATTTCCGACCGATATGCAGCCGCAGATGAGCGCGCTGCTGACTTGCGCCAAGGGCGCGTCTATGGTGACGGAGAGCATTTTCGACAACCGATTCAGATATGTTGACGAGCTTCGCAGAATGGGCGCGAACATTTCCGTTGAGGGCAGAGTTGCCGTAATCGAGGGCGTGGAGCGTCTTAAGGGCGCTCCTGTTAAGGCAACGGATTTAAGAGCGGGGGCGGCGTTGATTATCGCGGCGCTTTCCGCGGAGGGAACTTCCGAGATTTTCGATATTTTCCACATTGAGCGTGGATATGAAAATATGGAAGTCAAACTGAGAAATCTCGGCGCGGATATTGTCAAGGTTGAAGAACCCGACCCCGTGACGGACGCCGCGCAGAAGAAGGCGGTCTGATGGCGAGAATCTACCCTATCTGCTCCTCAAGCAGCGCGAATTCCACGTTTATCGGAACTCGAGGTCACGGAATTCTTGTGGACGCGGGATGCTCGTTCCGCGCGTTGAAGAACGCTCTGGAGCTTATTGACACACGATTTGACGGGATTGAGGCTGTCTTTATTACTCACGAGCATTCCGACCACATCAAGGCTTTGGAGCAGATAATCAAGCACACAAAGGTTCCGATTTTTATGTCGGAAAAGTCCGCTGCGGCGGGCATACAAAAGGGACTGATTCCCGACGGAGCGCAATTCTATGACCCGCGTGACGGGTACAAAAGCGCGCAGTTTGAGGTGAGCTGTTTTAATACATCTCACGATTCGGTGGACAGTGTTGGGTATAAAATCCGTTTCAAGGACGAGATGTTTGGAATCTGCACCGATACGGGGTACATTACCGATGAAACAGAGAAAGCTCTGCTCGGGTGTAAAACTGTTCTGCTGGAAAGCAACTATGACGAGGATATGCTGCGGCGGAATCCCAATTACTCGGCAGAGCTGAAGCGGCGTATCACGGGAGCGCAAGGACACCTTGCAAATCCTGACTGCGCAAAGTTCGCTGAAAAACTTGTTCAAAGCGGTACTCGGCATTTGATTCTCGGACATCTGTCGCGCGAGAACAATACTCCCAATACGGCAGTGGACTGCACAAAGCGTCAGCTTGCGCAGTGCGGGCTGACAGCGGAAAAGGACTACACAATCCATGCCGCGCCGGTAGTTACTGAGGGAGAATACATAGCGGTTTAGTTTTGAGGTGTTCTTATGGAGAAAACGTTTTCCAAATCCAACAAGTTTAAGCTCTTGTTTTTGGCGCTGTATTTTGTAATTCTTACTGTGGAGCGCGTTATCAGTTTGGTGAATTGCTTTATTGGTGATATGTCGCGCTTTGACTGGTTGGATTATTATATGATGGCCTTGACGATTCTGGCGATTTTCGGCGCTTACATATTTATAGTGGTGAGGTTCTCTAAAAAGAGCGACTCCGTGAAATCCGAGAAAGCGTTCGGTGAACTCGCAATCGCGGCGGGAATTTTGCTTCTGGGCGGAATGGTTCACACCGAGGGTTCGATACCTCCCCTACAATTCGCGTCCTATGGAATGATTCTGGTTTCTATGGCAATACACACGGCGCAGAATGTAAAGCGTGAGAAAAATGCCGATAAAAAGTGGCTCTCTTTCGCGTATATCGTGGCGTTTTCGATGTCAATCCCCGTGGTTTATCACACCTCAATAGAGCTTTCGTACATATTTATTCCGATTGAAATTATTGTTTCGCTGGGGTTAGTGCTGTTGTTTACGGATATGCTGCGGCGGTTTTACCTCGGAAACGGCGAGAGTACATTTTCGCTTCTTCCGTTTATGGTCGCGCTGTTCGGAGATTTCGCGGTTTTGGTGCTTCGCTGGCAGGAGTATGTAAATACCTTTGTGCTGATTTTTGTATGTGTAACCACCGTGCTGTGGTTCGCGGGAAATGTGCTGTGTATTAAGCGAAAATAATTTAACGCGTTCCCGTTTCGGGAACGCGTTTTTACTATTCATCATATAACCCGTTTTCCAAACGATATGCCGTATGCGGACTTACATATTTCGGAAATCTTCCCGTAAGCTCTATGGTTTGACCGTTTAACATTCCCGTGTGAATACTGAAATGGCGGAACTGTATCAGCACCAAGTCCATACGGGTAAATTCACAGTTTTCGGGACATTCATACAAGTCCTTATCCGTCAGCGAATCAAGGTAATCGAACGTTTTTCGTTTAACGCTTTCGAGATATTCCAGAAGTTCCGCGTCGGAAAGTTCGGTGGAACAGGGATTGTCCGGATTATCCATACCGTTCTCATGAAACGGCGGCTCTGTATAAATGCTTGGATTGAAAAACCACCTATCCGCCGAATACAGCGTGTGATATACGTATCTCCATGCAGGCGCTCCGCAGACGGGAGCGTTTCTGTTATAGGTCTTGATTGCCGTTTCAAGATTGAGAAAATTCGCCTCGACCTGCTCCTTAATAATTTCACATAATGTTTTCATAACTCCTCCTAATCAGCCAAATGCGCCAACAGCGTGGCGATAATTTCGTTTGATACCAAAAAACCCTTTGGTGTAAGCGAAAGACGTTCATTTTCTATTTTGTAATATTCCTTGGGAATAAGCGGAAGTCCGCTCTTAACGCGTTCCCACAGAGGTTTTTTTATTCCCTCGATAAGGCGTAATCCGAGCATTATACGCTCCTCGGTTTCATCGGGATTGTCGTCTGTCACGACCTCAATTTGTCGCGGACTTTCAATAAACTCCCGCAGATTCCGCTCGACCGCGAACCGTTTCCCATTGTAAAAAGAATGAGCCGCCGCGCCGATTCCGAGATACTCCTCGCACCGCCAGTATTTCAGATTGTGTTGTGAAGTCATTCCGCGTCGCGCGAAATTGCTTATCTCGTATTGAATGAACCTGTGGAGTTCCAATTCGCGAACCGCTGTCAGATACAGTTCCGCCGTTTCGTCCTCATTGGGGAGAATCGGCGGATTTTTGCCAAACGCGGTGTTCGGCTCGATTTTCAGCATATACGCGGAAATATGCTCAATCGGCAAATCGCTTAGCTGTTCGATTGTGTATGTAAGAGATTCGGGAGTTTGTCCCGGAATCCCCAGCATAATATCGGCGGAAATATCGTTAAATCCAACCTCTTTTGCCGTCAGAACCGCTTGTTTTGCTTGTTCAAAATTGTGCGCGCGTCCCAGAGATTTAAGCTCGGAATCCACAGCCGATTGAATCCCAATAGAGAGCCGATTTACGCCGCAGTCGTACAGGATTTTCAGCGTTTCCGCGTTTACCTCACACGGATTGCACTCTACGGTGACCTCCGCGCTGCATTCCCTGTGAATCTCCGCGAGAATACGCGGAATGTGCCGCGCTATTAAAATCGGCGTTCCTCCACCGAAATACACCGTGCCGTATCGTTCATTATAAGCGCGGAGATTTCTCAGAACCGCGTCTGCGTATTTCTCCGCTGTTTCCTCACGGAATCCCACAGAGTAAAAGTCACAGTACGGGCATTTTTTGCGGCAGAACGGAACGTGAATATAAAGTCCCGGATTACTCATCGTCAAGTTTAAGGACAGCCATAAACGCCTCTTGCGGCACTTCTACCGAGCCGAATTGACGCATACGCTTTTTGCCCTCTTTCTGTTTTTCAAGCAGCTTTTTCTTTCGCGTGATGTCACCGCCATAGCACTTCGCCAAAACGTCCTTGCGAAGTGCTTTTATTGTTTCACGCGCGATTATCTTTCCGCCGATACACGCTTGAATCGGAATCTCAAACAATTGCCGCGGAATGTGTTCCTTGAGCTTTTCCACCATTTTCCGCGCGCGCTCATACGCTTTGTCCGCGTGAATGATAAAGGACAGCGCGTCAATGACTTCGCCGTTCAGCATTATATCGAGCTTCACGAGCTTTGACGGGAAATACCCTATCATCTCGTAGTCATAGCTTGCGTAACCGCGCGTGCGAGACTTCAGCGCGTCAAAGAAGTCGTAAACAATTTCGTTCAGTGGAAGTTCATAATGTAAATCCACGCGGTTGGTATCAATATACTGCATATCCTTAAACACACCTCGGCGATTCTGACACAGTTCCATAATGTTTCCGACGTATTCCGAGGGGGTATAGACGTGCGTGTTTACAATCGGCTCACAGGCAGTGTCTATAAGCGTTGTGTCGGGGAAATTCAGTGGATTGTCAATCATCTTGATTGTGCCGTCCGTGAACCTGATTTCATAGACTACCGAGGGAGCGGTGGTGACTAAATCGAGGTTGTATTCGCGCTCCAGACGTTCCTGAACTACGTCCATATGCAGCAGACCCAGAAATCCGCAACGGAAGCCGAATCCAAGTGCCACAGAGTTTTCAGGCTCAAATGTCAGCGATGCGTCATTGAGTTGGAGTTTCTCCAAAGCGTCGCGCAAGTCTCCATATTTGGCGTTATCTGCGGGATAGATTCCGCTGAATACCATCGGTGCGACCTCGCGATAGCCCGCTAACGGCTCGGCGGCGGGATTTTCCGCGCTCGTTACCGTATCTCCGACCTTGGTATCCCCGATGGACTTGATAGACGCGGCAATATATCCAACCTCGCCGGCTTTCAGCTCGTCACACGGAACAAGCTCCGTTGCACCCATATAGCCAACTTCCACAGTGGTGAACTCCGCTCCGCTTGCCATCATACGGATTTTGTCGCCCTGCTTTACCGTCCCCTCCTTTATGCGGACATACACGATTACGCCCTTGTAGGAATCGTAATAGCTGTCGAAAATCAATGCTTTGAGAGGAGCATTGATGTCGCCTTTGGGAGCGGGAATTTTATGGACGATTTCCTCCATTACCGCATGGATATTGATTCCCATTTTCGCGGAGATTTCAGGCGCGTCCATAGCTTCAATGCCGATGACGTTTTCGACTTCTTCCTTGACTTCCTTAGCGTGGGCGGAGGGCAGGTCTATCTTGTTGATTACGGGAACAACCTCCAAATCATTCTCCACCGCGAGGTAGGTGTTCGCGAGTGTCTGCGCTTCAATTCCCTGTGACGCGTCAACGATAAGGATCGCTCCCTCGCACGCCACCAAAGACCGCGAAACCTCATAGTTGAAGTCAACGTGACCCGGAGTATCAATCAGGTTAAAGATGTAATCCTCACCGTTGTCCGCTTTGTATTTCAGCCGCACCGCGCGGGCTTTTATTGTAATTCCGCGTTCGCGCTCGATGTCCATATTATCGAGAAGCTGTTCCTCCATATCGCGTTTGGCAACGGTTTCCGTCTGCTCGAGGATCCTATCCGCGAGCGTTGATTTACCGTGGTCGATATGCGCGATAATGCAGAAATTTCGTATATTTTCTAAATAGCTCAAATTATACATCTCCCTTAATCTTCATATTCCGCGTCCAGATACCACTCGATTTCTTCGAGCTTATCATAAAACTCGTCTGATTCCTCCCATTCGGGAAGGACAAATTCTTTCCAGCGGTCGTTTTTCAACAGTTGACGGATTACATACAGGTCATTCTTACGTGAGGTCGCGGATTCCTTGTATTCCCGCAGCGGTGCGAACACCCCGTACTGCCCCTCAAGCTGATAAATCACGAACTCGCCGAACTGGTACGCATTCAATCCGTTGGCTGAAATCAGCGTTTTGACCGTTACATTGTCCATATTTAACGGAGTTTCGTTCAGTGTGAATATCGCCAACGGCTCGTCCGATAAGTGAATCTTGTCGTGCTGAGAAGCTACATTGTTGTAACGGCTTTCATCATACGTGAAATCGGCGGGGAGCAGGTAATAATGACTGCTCGGACGCTGATAGCATTGAATTACCGTGAACTTTTCGCCCTCATACTCCTTGTTGTAAACAGTGTCCTTCGGTTCGTAAAAAATCCCGATCACCAGCTTTATCGCGAATATGAAGATCCCCGTGGATACCAACACGATAAGCATCGGCAGGCATTTAATAAATGCGTTTTTTATCTTTTCTTTTGTCATACATTCCCCTTTGGATAGTCCTGAAACCATGCGTCGTCGGTGAATTCGTTCCAGCAATACAGCGGCTTATCGCAGGAAATCATAATCGAAAAAAAGCCATAGTGGATTTCCGCTAATCCGTTCAATATAAAAATGCCGTTTTCGTAATTGGACGAGAGAATTTCCGCATCGTAAAATGTAGATATAACGTCCAACGTAATCTCTTTCGCGGGAATTTCCTCGGTGCGTCCATCGGATTGAGTTACGGTGCATGCCGAATATTCCGCCGAAATGAGGGACGCGTTTTTCAGAATTACCGCCGATTGCCTCGTTCGCTTGTGCCGCCCCGTATCGTTCAGCGGATTCGCGGCGCACACGTCGAATCCGTCCTCAAAATTCAGCGTGATGTTTTTCCCGAAAACCCATTTCGTGACCAAGCAGTCGTGGAGCGTGACCTCATCACTTTCTGTAATATATTTCCAATCCATTTTATCTCCTTATTTGAATAGCAAATTCAAAAACACACAAACAAAAATTGCTTTGCAATTTTCGTTTGTGTTTGCCTGCGTGGAGCGGCACAACGCTACGCGAGTGCCGCTCCACGCGCGTTTTGAATTTGCACGAATCGTTTTACAGTTGTTTTTGAATATAAGCCCTAAAATACGCGTTTTGAATTTGTGGCAAGCCTTATTTCTATTATAACATATTTTTCCGCGTTTGTTAAGTACTTTTTTGAAAAAATTCGCGGACTTCCCCAATAAAAGGAAGTCCGCAATTTTTTAATTGTTCATTGTCAGCTTGTGGTTTAACTTTGTTGGAATTATCCACGATATTGACGATTCAACGGCGAGTATTGTTATCGCAAGTGCTTCTGCGTTTGGCAGCAGGAGCAGTACTTTTGCGGCGGTTGATATTGCCGTGATTATCGGCGTAATAAGTCGGGGATTCGCTCCCGCTTGGTGCAGAGCGTGCGTCAGCATATCAGCGTACAGCGAGATTATCACGCACGCCGCCGCATTTCCGAAAATCTCCGCCGCAACTCCCTCTGACAGTCCGCAGATTATCAGCGTTATCGCGCAAATTCCAATCCACACGATTAGATGTTTGCATACTTTGTCGATTTCAAGATTTTGTAAAATCCGCATTTTTATCACCTCATATTTATTATACGGATTTCTTTGCGTGGATTTGGTCAAATCATGTCGCGAATATGATTGACTTTTGGCGGACTTTGGTGTATAATCAGATGGGGGTGTGTTTTATGAAAGTTCTTGAAGTCAATCAAAAGATTTTGAAAACTCCGCTTGTGAATATTGAAATCATTGATGATAACGGTTGGAATATTCCGTTCGATATTGCGGAGAGTCCAAATCAGTTGCATATTGTCTATATCGACAATAATTCCGAGAAAGAGCGGGAGGTTGTGGATTTTGAGGAGAGGATAATCCGTATTCGGACAGCGAATCTCGAAATCGGGCGGAAATACCGCGTGAGAGCGTCCTGCCCGCTGGAATGGCGTGATTCGGACGAAAATCTGTTTACTTACGGATATACCGAGGGTGAGCAGACGTTCGCAATCAGCTTCCCCGACCCAAACGATGAGTACAAGAGTTTTATAGGATACCGCAAACCGGGCGACAAGATGAAGTGGTTTGATTTTAACGAGGCGGAAGACCCCGGCACGATTCCCGCGGAGTTTTACCTCATCGATCGCGAAAAGGAATTTATTGAAATTGCTGCCGCTTGGATCTGGAATATTCACAATAATATGAGTGATTATGAATCCGCAGCGGAGGTTTACACGTGGATAGTTTGAATTTCGCTTAATAAAGCCAAATGCAACTGACAGTTGACAAATTTCAAGGCGGTGGTTGGTTGTTCGTAACCAAGAAATTCGGTAAAATATAATCAAGCCCGATGGAGAACATTATAATCTCTGAAAACTTATCGGGAAGCAAGGCTAATCCGAAATGCGCCTGTTTCCTTGCGCCTACGGCGCGAGGAAACAGACAGGCAAGCGCAAACGAAATTTGGCAAAGCCAAATTCCGTTTGTGCGGTTTAGGATTTGCAAATTAAAATAAGAGGTGAAGAAAATGATTTTTGCGGACAAACTTATTCGGCTTCGTAAGAAAAGTGGTATGTCACAGGAAGAACTGGCTGAGAAGATGAATGTTTCACGGCAGTCGGTATCAAAATGGGAGGGCGCGCAGAGCGTCCCTGAGTTGGAGAAGATTTTACAACTCTCCAATCTGTTTGGAGTAACTATCGACTACCTCCTTAAAGATGAACTGGATGATGAGGAATACTCCAAGGACGAGGATACGTGCAAGGTTCGAAAGCTGTCACTGGAGCAGGCGAATGAATTTCTGGGCTTGCGGAAAAAGGCGGCGGTGCGTATCGCTGCGGCGACTTTTATGTGCATTATTGCGGTGATTCCGCTGCTGATATTGGGAGGGCTTACCCAATACGGAACGCCGCCTATCTCCGAGAATCTCGCGGGCGGCGTGGGTATGATAATACTTCTTGTTCTTGTTGCAGGCGCGGTTGGAATTTTTATCCACACGGATTTTCAGAATACGGCATATAAATTCCTCGATAACGAACCCTTTGAGGCGGAATATGGTGTTGTCGGTATGGCTCGGGAGCAGCAGAAGTCTTTTCACGATAAATATATGAGGTCGAATATCATTGGAACTTGCCTGTGTATTTTATCTGTGATTGCGCTTTTCGCGGCAGCAATCTCCGGAAACGAACTGTGGTGCGTAATCGGTCTTTGCACGATGATTTTCGTTGCGGGAATCGGAGTGGTTCTGTTTGTTTGGGCGGGAACACGTTGGGCGGCGATCCAAAAGCTCCTCAAAGAGGGAGATTTTACCGATGAGCGTAAGAACCGCCGCAGCATAATCGGTCCGATTTCCGCTGTTTATTGGTGTGTGGTTGTGGCGGTATATCTTGCGTGGCTGTTTCTTGAGAAAGATCACGGAAATTCCAAATCGTGGGTGGTGTTTCCCGTAGGTGCGATGATTTTCGCCGCGATTGCCGGAGTGGTCAAAATGATTGAAAAACCGCGAAAGAATTTCGACAAGTGATTTATACTGTTTGACATATTCAGACACAAAAATCCGCGTTGTATTCACAACGCGGATTTTGCTATCTTCCCAGAAAATCTTCAATCAAATCGCCGGCATGTAATTCCGACGCGTCGAGGCGGTTCAATAACTCAACAAACTCTTGTATTTCTTGCTTGTCAAGTGAGATGTCATCAATTACGGTGGAATTTATCCGTACCCCGTATGTTTCAAACGTCTCTCCGCTCTCAGATTGCACGCGGGCTGTTGTCATCTGCCACACGCTGTAAATCCT
>CAYZQU010000015.1:0-3686 GCA_964480645.1 uncultured Ruminococcus sp.
CCGCCGATAAGGTTTACAAGCGTAGTGATGATAGACATAATCGCGTCGCCCTTTACGAACTTCGTAGCACCGTCCATAGAGCCGTAAAAGTCCGCCTCGCGTTGTATATTTGAGCGGCGTCGTTTTGCTTCTTCCTCGTTTATCAAACCGGAGTTCAAATCCGCGTCAATCGCCATCTGCTTACCGGGCATAGCGTCCAGCGTGAATCTCGCCGCAACCTCGGATACGCGCTCCGAACCTTTGGTGATTACGATAAAGTTCACCAATACGATGATTATAAATATCAGGAAACCTACAATAGCGTCGCCGCCCATTACGAAGTTGCCGAACGCTTTGATAACACTGCTGATATTTCCCGAGCCTCCGCCCGAAAGGATAGACCTTGTAGTTGATATATTCAGCGACAATCGCAGAACCGTAGACAACAGCAGAACAGTCGGAAATACCGAGAACTCCAATGCTTCCTTTATGAACATCGTCATAATAAGAATTATCAACGACAACGCTATATTCAGCATTATCATAAAGTCCTGAATAATCACAGGGAGTGGAATGATAATCGCGAGAATTATGAATATAATGAACAGAACCAACGAGTTGGCAAGTATCTTTCGTACCATAAAATTCTGTTCTCACTCCTTATCTTAATTTGAAATTCCGAAACCGCGCAAACGTTCCGTTTGCGCTAGCCAATCGGATTTTCTTTATCTTAATTTGCAATCCGCGAACTGTCGAAAAGAAAAATGCTTCTCATTTTTCTTTTCGACTAGCCGAGTACCACGTAATGCCGCGTTGCGGCATTACGCAGTGCTCGCTTTCGCGAATTGCCTGCGATATTATAACGATACTTTTCACTTAAAGGCATAAATCACGCGCGGAGCGAATTGCCGGTGTTATTGTAACGTTGATTTTTGTTTGAGGGCTTAATCACGCGTGAAGCGTCTTGCCCTTTTCGCGGTAAACCACCGTTAATACCTCGGCGACCGCGTCATATAGTTCATACGGAATCTCCCGTCCCAGATCCACCTCAGCGTAAAGCGTCCGCGCAAGGGGAGGATTCTCCATACAGTAAACATCGTTTTTCTCGGCGATTTCCACAATCTTCATCGCCAGATAGTCCTTGCCTTTGGCAACCACGATAGGCGCGCGGTTCTTGTCTTGGTCGTACTTAAGAGCCACCGCAAAGTGCGTCGGGTTACGGATTATTACGTCCGCGCTCGGAACTTCCTGCATCATACGGCTTTGCGCCATCTGCTGCTGACGCTGCTTGATTTTGGACTTGACCTGCGGGTCGCCCTCCATCTGCTTGAACTCCTCTTTGACCTCCTGCTTGGACATTTTCAGCTTCTTTTCAAACTGCCACCACTGAAACAGGAAGTCCCCCGCCGCAACGAACACCAGCAACACACAAATCAGCATTACAAGGTCGAAAATCGACAACGCCGCGTAGCCCAAACCTTGCATAAGTCCTACGTCCATCAGCGACAGTATTGTCGGCATTCGATTTGCTATCTCGCTGTAAATCATATAACCGATTACGGCGACTTCGATCAGCCCTTTCAGGATTCCGACAATCGCTTGCATCGAGAACATCTTTTTAATGCCCTCAAGAGGATTCAAACGCGAGAATTTCGGCTTCAACGCTTTCATCGTGAACAAACCGCGCGTCTGCGCAAGCGTCGGGATTATTCCCAACAGCATTGCCACCGCGCAAACCGGTCCTACAACCGCCACGAACAGCGTCATCATATTTATGATAAGCGGCATAATCGTGTCGGGATTTACCTCGTAAGTGCCACTGACTTCATAGATATTCGCGGTGTAACCGAGAATATTCTCCATCATAAAGCCCGCCAATATCCTTACCGAGGCAAAAATTCCCAGCACCGACGCCGCAGTAACGATCTCTTTGGATTGAAGTACATTTCCCTCTTTTCGCTGGTCACGGCGTTTTTTTGGGGTGGCTTTTTCGGTTTTTTCTTCTCCCGCCAAAACTAATCCCCCCGTTTTTTAAGCAGATAGTTAAACTGTCTATGTCCAGCTTGTCACAATTCCGTTCAGATTCTCGAAAAGTATTCCCATAAATCTGTCCATAAACTCGCTCACCACTCCGCAGCTTGCCGCCAACACCACGAATCCCACCAACATCTTAATCTGGATATTCAACACGAATACGTGAATGCTCGGAACGGCTTTCATCAGCACTCCCACACAAAACTCGGAAATCAGCGACGCGGCAATAACCGGCATCGCAAGCTTCAGTCCCAACGTAAGCACCGTCTCAAAGTAGTGAACCAGAATATACGGAATGTTAATATTGAAAGAGTTATAACCCATTGGAATCGAATCATAACTCACAGAAAACAACTTAATATAACTCAAATGTCCGCCCACCGCGAAGAAATACAGCGTAAACCAATAGCTGTAATATTGAGTGGTAAGACCGGCGTTTCCGAAAGTCGGGTCGTAACTCTTAGCCATAGAGAGTCCGAGCTGCATATCCGTGATTTCACCCGCCATTGAAAACACCTGAAGCATCAGGTTTACAAGAAATCCCAAAACCGCGCCAACCAACAGCTCCTTAACCAGATCAAACGCCAGCGGAAACAACCCCGATGGCATTGTATACGCGAAATCTCGCGATTCGGTCATTATCACCGCCAGCATCATCGACGCTCCGACTTTTATCGAGTTCGGCACTCCGCGCCGCGCCAATATCGGATTAAATGAAAAAATTCCCGTTGTTCGCGCCAACACCATTACATATACGATAAGTTTGGTTTCGATTATCGTCCAGATTTCAGACATAGGCTGTTCCCCTATGTTATAGGCGTTTGCGCCATCTTCTCGAAGATGAAGTTCACGAAATCGAGTATCTCATTTGTCATCCAGGGTGCCATAAAGAACAGCGTCAGTCCCACCGCGACGGCTTTCGGCGCGAATGAGATCGTCTGCTCGTGAATTTGCGTTGCGGCTTGCAGAATCGCGATTACTAGTCCGACAATCATCGCCACCAGCAAAATAGGCAGCGCCAGTTTGAACGTCAGCATTATTGCCTCGCGGAATATCTCCATTACAACGTCTTGCGTCATATATTAATACCCCCTTTAACCGGCGTTGCTACAAATTGTAGCTCGCGACTATTGAGCTTATCATCAGATTCCACCCGTCCGCCAAAACAAACACAAGTATCTTGAACGGCATTGAGATCATTGCGGGCGGCAGCATCATCATACCCATAGACATCAGCGTACTGCCCACTACGATATCTATTATCAGAAACGGCAGAAATATCATAAATCCCATTTGAAACGCGCGTTTCAACTCACCAATCATAAAGCTCGGAATTATCACCGTCAGCGACAACTCGTTCTCCTTATACTCGTCCGTCAGACCTTCTTCGGGAACTTCGGTTTTCGACAAGTCAATAAAGAACTGCAAGTCATCGTTGGTCGTCTGTTTGAGCATAAACCGTTTCAGCGGCACAGAAGCGCGGTCGAGAGCCTCTTGAGTGGTAATTTCCTCGTTCGCATACGGCTGATACGCGATTTCATTTATCTCACTGAAAACAGGAGCCATTATAAATATCGTCAGAAACAGCGCAATGCCTGTAAGTACCATATTCGGCGGAGTGTTCTGCGTCTGCATTGCGCTTCGCAGAAAGCCAAGCACGATAATGATACGCG
>CAYZQU010000015.1:3696-15691 GCA_964480645.1 uncultured Ruminococcus sp.
GCAAAGCAAGTCATCATTATCAGTATCGACGGAGCTAACGCAATAAGCGTCAACAGCAGGATTACCTCCAACGGCTGTGAAGCGTCCACTCCAATTATCTGCTGAAGCAATGACGAGCCGGGGTCTTGTCCCACGCCCTCAGCGGGATTGTCGAGATACCCGCCCGGGCTTGTGGTAGATTCAGATGTTCCCGATGAGGTTTCGGATTCGGCGGAGCTTGTTGTGCTAGTCCCATCGGAAGCACTCTGCGCGTAGCTTGTCAGGCTCACCGCCAACACCGCGAGAAATATCGTCAGAAAAAGCGAAACGGCAAACTTCAGCAACAGCTTTTTATCCGTTTCAAATAAACGTTTTATCAAAACCGTACCTCCGTTACTTTTTCTTCTTCATATTTTCGAGAATAATCTTGAAGCTTTCCCCGAATGACGGATTTCCACCGCCCTGTTCCGGGCGCGCGGTCAGTTCCTCCTCGGTTTCATCTAAATCGCAGATTTTCTCAGTATGGTTGGAAGTCACTCCCAGCACCATACACTTTCCGCAAACACTCACCAACAGCAGCATCTTATCCGGACCTAAATTGATTCGCTCCAGAATCCGCATATTGCGGCTGTCCGACATTGACACGCGGCGGTTCAGCTTTTTCATCAGCCAAAAAATCACAAACACCAGCGCCAAAACGCCGATAAGCGCCATTATCATCTGAAAATATTCCAAAACAGCGCCTCCCAATATTATGATTAATTGCCGAATTCAACCATTTAATACACATAATACACCAAAAGGCGGGTGATTTTCCCGCCAATGGAATATGCAGTAAATCAGCCGAGTACCTTTTTAACAGTCTGAAGAATTCTGTCTGCCTTAAAAGGCTTTACAATGAAGTCCATTGCGCCGAGCTTGATCGCCTCGACAACCATTGCTTCCTGACCCATCGCCGAACACATTACAACCTTAGCCATCGGGTCACCCGCCTTGATGTCCTTCAGCGCGTCAATACCCGTCTTATTCGGCATCGTGATGTCCATAATCACGAGATCGGGCTTCTCAGCCGCGTAAACCTCGCACGCAATAGCTCCGTCCGCAGCCTCAAGGATATTGGTATAGCCGTTCTTTGTCAGCGTATCCTTGATGAGCATTCTCATAAAAGCCGCGTCATCCACCAGTAAAATCTTCTTGTCCATTATCTCTTCTCCTTATTTGAAATTCAATTGCAAACCGCTCACTTAGTTCATCAACCAAGCAATTCTCCTACGCTTTGCTTTGTCAAATTGCTCTTGTCCAATAGCATAAATAAAGGTTATCATTCCTTGCCCAAGCTGTCCATAAACTTAGACTTGACAATCTCAGTAATTCTTACGGCGAAATTATCATCAATAACCACAACATCGCCGCGCGCTATAAGGTTTCCGTTCACCACAATGTCAACGGGCGCGCCTGCTTGACGCTCAAGCTCAATTATCGTGCCCTGTGTAAACTCAAGAATATCCTTTACCTTGCGGCGCGCCGTGCCTATCTCCACGGATATTTCCAACGGAACACCCATCAAGAGTTTCAAGTTGTCTTTCTGGTCTGCGGGGATTCCGAAATCCATCTCGTCGAACTGGTGAAGCTGCGCGTTCTGAACATTTACGGGAGGTGGAGGTGGCGGCGGATACGCGCCATACGCCATATACTGGTTTGGATATCCGTATCCCCCAACCGGCGGCATCTGATACATCTGCGACATATCGCCCTGCGGCATCTGTGGCATTTGGGGCATTGTCATTCCCGGCTGCATTCCTCCCGGCATCGCGCCCTGCGGAGCTGCCGGAGCTGTCTGAGGAGCTGCAGGTGCTGCCTGAGGAGTCGCTGGAGCAGGCTGTTCTACGGGTTGCTCTCCCGGGGTCTCATCGTCTACCGCGAACTTTTCAATCATCTTACCTGAAAGGGTTTTAGCAAGCTCCAGTGACAGAACCGACATAAACTCACTTTCCATAACCCCATCAACGGTAAGATTAAATGTTACCGCGACTATGGTTTCATCGGGATCCATTTCAGACAGATCGCCGAACCGCGCGCTCTCGATGATGTACGGCATTGGAACGGAAATATCCACCGTCATACCCAAAAGGTCTGACAACGCCGTTGCGGAAGCGCCCATCATCTGGTTCATAACCTCGCTTACCGCGCTGATATTCAGCTCATCGAACTTAAAATCGGGGTCGATAACCAAAGGATTTCCCAACAACTGATTCAGAATCAACTGCACATCATTCTGCTTCAAAACCATCATATTAAGTCCCGTAAGACCCTCTACGTATACGATTTTAACACAGATTGCAGGCTCTAAGTTATCATAGTTTAAGTCCTTAACCTTTACAACATTGACCTGCGGAGTGGTAATCCATACTTTTGCGTTGAGCAGCTCGGAAACCGCTGTTGCCGCCGATCCCATACTGATGTTGAGGATCTCGCCGACAGCGTCCATTTCATACGAGCTGAACTCAGCCAATTCGTCATTGCCGTTAGCCATTAGTATTTATACCTCAATTCTCTGTAAAATTTTCTATCATAATCGCTTTTTTATTGTTGTATGTACCAAGCTTTCCATCGCCCCAGACTCTATCACCGACCTTGATGACAATATTCTCACTGATTTTCTTTTCCAGCGGTATTACATCATTGACCTGAAGCGTCAGAACCTCATACAAATCAAGATTTATCATTCCAAGCACCGCCTTAATTTCAAGGTTAGTGGTGCTTATGCCTTCCATAATTGTGTCGCGGCGTTCTTGTTCGCGTGCGGCATCAGTCTTGCGGCGTTGTCCCGAGTACCTCGGAATGAACTTGCTCATAATCTCATCGAGATTAATTGCGGGAATACATACCGAAATGATGGACTTTAAGTCGTTTATCTCAACCTCCAACGCCACAATGATTACGGTATCCTCGTGACCGATGGTCTGAACCACTCTGGAATTTGTTTCGATTCCGATAAGCCGCGGTTCAAGGTCGATATGTGACAGCCACGGCTCTTTCAGCAGGTTCGCGAAAGACTTCATGACGTCCGTCATAATCGTTATTTCAATTTCGGTAAAATCGCGATTAAGCTCCGAAAACTCACCTTTTCCGCCGAGCAGACGGTCAATCATTGTGTAAGTGATGGTATTCGAAACCTGAACGATTACATCCGTTTCGCTGATATCCTCGTTTTTGATACCGAGGTCAACCATTCCCATGACCACATAATCGGGAAGCGCGTTATTGAACTCATTGTAACGCTGTTCCTCGATATTGACAAGGCTTACCCGGCTGTACAGACGCAGCTTGCCGGTAAGATACGAGGACAGCAGCCGCGCGTAATTCTCAAAGATACCCTCAAGAATTTTTATCTGCTCCTTGGTGAACTTCTTCGGAGCGCGGAAATCATACTCTTTAACCTTGGTCTCTTCGGTCTTGGTAACAACAGGCTCAGCGCCCATCGCGACGTTTTTAAGCATTTCATCGATCTGAGCCTGCGTTAATACGTCAGCCACTTTTATTCCCCCCGACTTTTCGGTAGTTTATTCGGATTCTCCGGCGTCATCGTTTCCACCGGCGGAATCACCGGACGCGCTCTCTGTCGGAGCGGCGAAATCTTCAATATTCATAATTCCCGGACCGATTATGCCGACATTCGTGACTTCATCGTCCTTGAATTTATCACCGATAATCGCGATGATTTTGTCCGCAGAACCATCAGGCAGCGTGGAAATATCCGGCGGTGTCTGATTATCAACATCAAACGGATTCGAGCCAATTCCAAAGTCGTGCTCCAGAATATCCCGTATAACCTTATCATCGGAAAGGTTAAGCTCGTTTTTAAGCATCATAATCTCAACGCGGCGATTCTTCTGCTGACCCTCCAATGTATCGTTTTCCGCAATCGGCTCGGAGTACCCCGCGCCGCGTATGCGGTATTTGTTTTCATCAAGCGTAACGTGGTTTTCGTCATTCAGGTAATTCGCAACCGACAAAGCGCGCTCCGATGAGAGCCACCAGTCGTTCACCGTACTTTCACGAATCAAACCGGTATACGAAGTATGCCCGGAGATTGTAGCGGTGCGGATACTCTTCTGAACCGCCTTGATTCCGGGAGAAATTCCGTCCAGAATTTTCCTGCCCTCGGGCTTGAGCATATAACTGTTGCCGTCAAAGAACACCGAATCGTTAAAGCGGATTGTAATATGCGCCGCGCCCTGTTCCACAGAAACAGAGTCGCCCAGCTCTTTCTCTTCAATATAGTCCGCCAGATACTGGTAAAGCTCCTCGAAGCTCTGCGGCTTTGAACCTTCTCCGCCGTTTTGGTTCGGATTATCGGTAATTCCGCCCAGATTCTCCGCCGACGGGTCTTGTTCGGCAACAATGGTATTCTCATATTTACCGCGCGACTGAAAAGCCTGCAGAATGTATTGAAGCTTAGTTTCATCAAGATTTGAGCTTGCGAAAAGCAACACAAAGAACGTCAACAGCAAAGTTACCATATCCGCGTATGTATTCAGCCAGTCGCCAACATTGTCGTTTCCCTTTTTAGGTGGCATTTTTGCCATTTCGCACCGCTCCTTTCACATATCGTCCGTCCAAGAGTTCACTTCCCGACAACAGCAAGGAAAATACGAACATACTCGAACCCATAATCCATACATACATATATTATAACACAACTTTTCTGAAAAAGCAAATACTTTTTTTACTTTTTTTCGATTTTGAATATAATATTATGTATTTTTCACAAAAAATTCCACTAAAATCACTTCTTATCGGCAGAATGTTGACTTTTTGGAAGCATAAACTCCAACTTCTCTTGGATATATCGGGGATTTGAGCCGCCCGCAATCGCCAGTACGCCCTCCTCGACAATCTGCATACACAAAAGCTCGTCATCATGGCTGTTTTTCAGAGCCATTCCGACGGGGGCGAACAGGACGTTCGCAAACAACGAACCGTAGAATGTCGTGATAAGCGCGGTCGCCATACCACCGGTGAGGTTCGACATACTGTTCGGGTCGTTCATATCAAGACCGCCGAGCATGTTGATAAGTCCAATCAGCGTACCCAACATTCCGAATGCGGGGAAAATCGAAACGCCTTTCTCAAAGAACGCACGTCCTTGCTCGTGACGTTCGCACATAAACATAATTGTATCATCAAGCATTCCGCGAACCTTTTCGGGGTCGTTCGCGTCAACAATCAGCATAAGGCTGGACTTCATAAACGGGTCGGTACACTGGTTCGCGCTCTCCTCAAGAGCAAGCAGACCGCGCGACCTCGCAACCTGCGCATATTCGACAATCTGGCTTATGTACTTGGACGGGTCGAATTTCTTCGGCTTTATCGCCAGCATCAACCGCTTGGGAACTTGCTTCAGGTAAGACATCGGGAACGACGCAAGCAAACAGCCGATTGTACCGCCCACGGTAATCGCCAAGGACTGAACCTCTATGAACAATCTCGCGTTATCGGGAACCAAGCCCTTGTCCACGTCAAAAATAATGCCAAAAATTACCATTCCGAACGAGACAACCCATCCGATAATCAGTGATAAATTCAAAACATATCCCTCACTTCTGTGTTTTTTTAGCTGAATCAGGGGTTAATCCCCTATTATGTTAAAGGCTCGCTGTCGGTACGCGTATGAAAGCGCGCTCTGCGCCGCTGCCTGATATTTTCGCGAATTTTTTCCTGAAGCTCCGATATACTCTCACGAACAATATAACTGTGTCCGTTTTCCAGAACGATTACCGTATCGGGGGTTTCGTTCACTGTTTCAATCAAATCCTCGTTGAGCATAAAGGTTTTGCCGTCAAGCTTTGTTAAAATTACCATACTTACCTCAAAAAACCACCCAAACGCCGCGGAACCGCAGTCCCGCGGCGGGGTTATTTGCATTAGTATAAAAAGTTATCTCTTAAGAGATAAAAGCTCCTCAATCATAGTATCGGAAACCGTGATTACACGGGAGTTTGCCTGATAACCTCTCTGAGTGGTGATCATATTCGTGAACTCCTCCGCGAGGTCGACATTGGACATCTCAAGTGCGCCTGAAACTACCTCCGCAGCACCCTCAGTGCCCGCGACAGCCAGCTTTACAGGACCGGAAGCGACAGTCTCCTTAAACATCGTGCCACTTACCTTCTGAAGACCATTGTTATTGTCGAACATCGCTATATCTATGCGTCCGATTTCAATATAACCGTGAATCGCGTGCTTAGCAATGATTCTACCGTCCGCCTGAATGGTGTAATCCGAAACGTTGCCCCACGTCTGACCGCTGCCCGTGCGTCCGTTCTCGAGAGCGAACGTACCGAGAGCCTTCGCGGTCTCGGTGAAGAACGAATCCTTACCGTCCGCGGGATTTACAGAGGGGTGATCGCCGAAGAACGCTTTACGCGCACCGGGATTCCAAACATCAGCATCCCCTTTAGGTGCGGGTGGAGTAATCGCACCGGTGGTCGCGTTTTTGGTAGCGTAAGAACCGTCATAGCCATCGCCCCAAGCCAGACCGCTGATGTTATTGAACTTGAGAATCTTCTTTTCCACACCGCGCGCCGCCGCCTTGATTGCCTCGTTTACCTCGGCAATGGTGGAGTTCGCGCAGATTGTGATGTTCAGGTTGTTTTCGTCCCACACCGCGTTGGTGTTATCATAGCCCTCAACATACGAGAAAGTAACCTTGTAGTTGTTCGCGTACTCGCCCTCAACGGTAGCCGCCAGCTCAAACGCGCCGTCGGTGCTGTCCTGAACACCGCTAAGTGTCTGAGTGCCGACAAATTTCGCCAGAACCTTTTCTCTTGCCGCGCCGGAAGGCATGACAAAACCGGTGAGCTTCAACTCGGGAGCCTCCGCGTTAGTCTTAAGATGTTCCTTAATCGCGTTGGTGATGTCCGCAGCAACAGTATCATTATAAATGGTGATTGTCCATTTGCCATTTGCCTTATCGTATGCTGCTTGCGCCGCATTAGATCCAGCAGGGGCATTGGTGGCAGTGTGTTTGATTTCAACACTGTCCTTGTTGGTGTTATCCTCAACCGCAAAGCTGATATACGCGTGCTTCGCAATTTTTCCGGCGTCGGGGGGGATTGTAACGGGATCAGTCGTATCATCGTATGCCACATGGAACTGTGTGCTTGCTGTGGTGGTGGAGAATCTCAATCCCGAAACCTCGTTGTGCGCGGTAAGTGCCTCGGAATCACTGGGAATCGACTCGAAGTTAAAGCTGAGCGTCACATCATCGGGGAGAGAAACGCCGCCCGCCTTAAGCGCGAGGTTAACAGCGTCCTCAAAGTCCTGCTGAGAGGTGTACTGCACATCGCGGTTAAAGAAAATCGTCAGAATGCTGTCCGAGAATGTGGCATACGGATAGTTACTGTCCACGAACGAAACCGTCATATCAGTGTAGTTGGACGGCGCGTTTACGGAAAGCGTAACGTTCGTGCCATTTACCATCTTGGTTGCCGAAGAGGTATTCGCGTTTGTGTCGGGGATTACCGCGCGGATAATCTCGGTGCCGGGCTGCTGTCCCTCGGAGTTGCCGTTCACGCCGAGAACGTGATAACCGTCCGCGTTTACGAGGTATCCGTAATCGTCAAAGTGGAAGTTGCCCTGACGAGTGTAGAAGATGTTGCCAGAACCGTCCATTACCTGAAAGAATCCGTTGCCGTTGAGAGCCAGATCCTCAACCTTATCCGATTGAGTATAACCCGACTGCGACATATTCGCCTCAACCGCGTTCACCTGAACGCCGTAGCCCACCATTCTGGGGTTTACGCCGCCTAATGTGGAAGTAGCTCCTGAGGGGCTTCTCTTGGTCTGATAGAACGAATCCTTGAATGTCGTTACATCGGTCTTGTAGCCAACGGTATTTACGTTTGCGACGTTGTTACCGATAACGTCCATTCTCTGCTGGTGGGCTTTCATGCCCGAAACACCTGTATAAAGTGATTTAACCATCTAAATTGACCTCCATTTTTCAGTGATTCTCCGTATAGAAAAGCCTCATTCGCAGGCTCTCCGTGAATTCCCGAAGGTCCGTTCACATAATTACGGTAGAATCTATGTTTGTGAAGATATTGCCTTTTAATTCCTCTTGTGAAATGGTCGTAATGACCTTGTTGTTCTTGACGCTAACAACAAAAGCGTTTTGTCCCACAAGAACCAGCGTTTCATTGCTGCCCTTGTCGGCGGCGATTTCCACGCCCTTGTTAAGTCTGTCCAGCGTATCTCCCTCAGTGATGTCGATACTGCGCTCATTAAGCCGCTGCATTGCGTGCTTACTGAACTCCACGCCCCGATTTTCGTTCAGCTTCTCGGATAACGCTTCCGCAAAGCTCCCGCTTTCCTCGGTCTGAGTATTTATCGCGCTTGTGACATTTCCCGTTGTGATGCCGCCGAGCTGACCGCGTAACGCCAGATACTCGCTAATCAGCATAATAAGCCTCCTTGCTTATGTAGTGGATTCCTCCAAATCCTTCAAATCCTCTACGGGAGAATCTCCGCCGTCATCGGGATTCGTACTGTCGGTGTTGTCGGTATCGCCCGTATTTCCGTTATCCGGAGCGTCAACAACGTACTTCATGGTAACTTCGGTAATATCCTCAATCGGGAAACCTCCACTGCCAATCGACTTTCCGTCCGCGTCAACCAAAACTGCGGTAATCTTGCCGTCCTTGACCTTGATGGAATCGATCCAACCTTGTGAACTGCTTTCGCCGTTCTTCACGGTAACATACATTCCGACCAGTGAAGCCGCCTTAGCGATACTGTCGCCCAACGGTGAATTTGTTGTGCTGCTGTCGGTCTTGGTATTGGAATCCAGCACCGATGTAACCTGTGACAGATTGTACGTTTCACCGTCAATCGTCAGTGTGTAGGTGTTGTTCTTACCCGCGACTACCTTTTCAACAACACCCGTCTTGATAACCGCTTTTTTACCCTCCATCTTGGTGGCGGTAACGGTCTTTCCCGCAAGACTTGACGCATAATTTGCCATTGAGTACTTACTCGAATCCTGCATATACTGCATAGACGAGAATGTAGCGAGCTGCGAGATGAACTCGGTATTGGAAGTAGGCTCCAACGGGTCTTGATTGGACATTTCCGCCACAAGCAGCTGTAAGAACGTCTCCTGATTTACAAGCTCCTTGTTTGAATCCACGAATTTGTCCTTGTACTTCTCATAGTTAGCCTGAATCTGATCCGCGCCTGTAAGGTATGCGCTGTTTACTGAATCAGCCATTTTCTCCTCCTTTCTCACATAGATGCGATTATTTCCGCGAAAGACTTATCCTCGGAATCTTCCTCCGCCTGCGGATTGTCGTTACGGTAATATGGGTTTTTGCTGCTGCCGTTGTAATCCTGAGCAGTGGTCTCCTGTTGGCTCTCCGAAACGGTCTGCCAGCTTTCAAGCTGAATGCCGTTTTCGCGCAGATTGCTCTGCATAAGTTCGCTGTTTCGCTCAAGAATACGCTGTGTGTTGGCGTTCTCCGCCGCGATTGTAACAGAAACCGCGCCGTCTGCCGCTTTGGTAAGCTTTACGGTAATTCGTCCAAGCTCCTCGGGATTCAGCGTAATACTGTACTCGGTGTCCGTTTTGTCTTCGGAAACCGCCTTGGTAACGACTTCCATCGCCTGACTTACAATTTCACTCGGCTTGACGGAAATCTCGCTTCCGTCCTCGCGCGCGAACACCACGGGACTGTCCGCCATCAACGGATTTGTCGCCTGAACAGGCTTTGCCTCGTCCGCTTTCGGAATGTCAACCTCAAACTCCTTGAGAGTGGATTTCACCGCCTTTGCGTTTCGGAGCATTTCCAACTCCTCGGCAAGCTGTTTCGCGCGGTCGTCAAGCTGTCGCGATTCTGCCGCGTTTGCGCTTGGCTTCACCGGATTCTCTGTTACCGTTCTCATCTCGGGCCGCTCATTGGTTTGCTCTGTGGACCGAATTACGCGCGGACGCTCGATCTCTCCGTTGTTTACGGTCTTTTCCAGAATGGTCTGCGTTTCGGTGGAAAGCGTCTCATCGACAACCGCCGTTTTTGCACTCTCACTCAGGACAAACGTATCCACATTTGCGGATTCTGCCGTCTTAGATTCTGACTGTTCCCGAACCCCCGCAATCATCTGAACCAGTTGGTCAAGTATTTCGGCAACGGAACCATCATTGGTTTGCGTCTGTGTGAAATCCTCGCTAGCCTGTGTTTTCTCGCCGACTGACAAGCCCTCGCTGAGGGAAGCCATCAACTCGGAAATTCCGCCCACAACGTCCTTTTTTTCGGTTTCGCCGATGGAAATGCGGTTCAGAATCTCAAGAATATCCATCTCAATGCCGTCCATTAACTGCATAAGCTCCTGCGGAAGTTCTGTTTGTGCAGGTGCAAACACATTAGACTTCATCTTCTCGCCGAGATTCTGAAATTTCTCCTCGTCATCGTCCTTGTCGCGCTTCGCCAGACGCTTCGCAATCGCCAGCATAACCAAGAACTTCGGCGTAATGCGCTCTGCGGGAATGTCCTTGATATCCACATCGCCCTTTACCACCGCCATTGCAAGCTGCAAGTCGTCCATCTGACTGAAATCCATAAACTCGGACGCTTCGGTGTACTCCACGGATTCAACATCCATAATCTTATCTACACCGCCGACCTCGGTCAGAATCTGCTGAAACCGGTCTGCCTGAGTATTCGCCGCGTCAACACGCTGCGGAAGAGCCGCGTCGCTGATCATAAAATCCGAGCGAGTATTGCTCATACTCATAGATACTGTCATTTTCTCACCTCCTTATTTTGATTTGAAATTCCGAAACCGTTCCGCAATCCTTGCTTCGCAAGGATCGCGTCACTATCCGAGCATTGTATCACACCTTTCCTTTGGTGCGATACAATGCTCAATTTTCGAAATTTCCTTATTTTAATTTTGCAAACTTCGCACCGGTAAAATAAAAACGCTTCTCGTTTTCATTTTGCCTAGCCTCATCGTGAAAACTCCGCTAAAGCTCCGTTTTCACGACGGCTTGCGAAGTCTGCCCGCGCCCCGAAAGGCGCTGTATATATCAAGGCAAAATGCCGTGATACCGATTATTCTCCGCTCGCCGCGCGAACGGTCTGGGAGCTTACAAACTCCTCGATAAACAGCTCGTTTTCCTTGCCCGCAGCGTGCTTGTATTCCTCAAGCTGCTTTTCCTCCAGCTTTTCAAGCGTCTTGACTTCCTTTGTAGCCTCCACGACAACAGATAGCTGAACCTCGATTTCCTTCTGCTTCTCAATTGCCTGCTGCTCACGAAGGTGAATCTCCTGTTGAAGCGTCACTATATAACGCTTGCGCATAGCAATATCCGACGCAGTCGAACCTAACCTATACACCCTGTCAAGCTGCTCGCTCTGCTCGGTAACTTTCGTTACCAACAGCTCACGCGACTCCTCGATTCGCCGCTTTTCCGCCTGAAGCGACGACAGAATGTTCTTCTGCCTGTCAAGCTCCTGCTGACGGAAGTCCATCAGCTTTTGTAATGAGAATTGGAATTTCTTCACAACTCATTCCCCCTCAGTTTATGGAACGCGCGTTTTTACTTTTTATCGCTTACAGTCTCAATCAGACGGCGAACCGTATCATCAAAAGTGTAGCTCTCGTCAACTGCTTGTATCAGGAAGTTGTTGATCGCGTCAATTTTGTTAATCGCCTCGTCCAGCGCGGGATTTGTTCCGTGCTTATACGCGCCTATGGAAATCAAATCAAAATTTTGTTCATACAGCGACATCAGATTTCTTAGCTGTCCCGCCGCTTTTTTGTGTTCGGGCGTGGCAATCTCGCTCATCAAACGGGAAACGCTGGGGAGAATGTCAATCGCGGGATAATGATTCTGCGCCGCGATTTTACGAGACAGTATAATGTGCCCGTCAATGATACCGCGAACGGTATCTGCAATAGGCTCGTTGGTATCGTCGCCCTCTACAAGAACAGTGTAAATTCCGGTAATAGAGCC
>CAYZQU010000016.1:0-11009 GCA_964480645.1 uncultured Ruminococcus sp.
AAATGAGATTGACGAGATTCTAAATGGAAAAAAGCCTGTTTCCGAGAATCTTGTTCCCATTTTCCGTTGGAAAATGGGAACAGATAACTACGACGATAAAACTGTTACCAATCGGTGGGGGTATGTCGTTGATATAGAAAAGGTTAAAAGCTGTTTGAATTCCTATGATAAAGACAATCCCGCTTTGTTAATTGAAGCATTACGTAAAAGCGATGAATCAGGTCCCTCATTGGGTTCTGTTTATGCATTCACTGTGTTGTACTTTGTGAGCGGCGGAAAATACCCGATTTATGACAAGTATGCACAAATGGCGGTTATGGCAATTAAAGATGGTAAGAAGCCCGGGGAAAGTGTTGCTTTTACCAATTTGCCAAGTTCAAAAAATGTGCAAAAGATTTATAATAGTTATAAAAATAATTTCTTCACTTATATTGAAAATATATTTGGCAAGGGAACATACGAAACAGACTGCAAATACGACCGCGCTTTATGGGCATACGGTCACCTGTTCTACAAGGAGAACCAATAAGCAGAGCAGACAAGTTATTTGTCCCAAATCTCGCGGCAGTGATTTTGAAAGGAATATCCTATGTCTTATATTGAGGAATTCAAAAGCTTGATTTTAGATTACGCGCGTGATGTTCAAAGATACCTTTCAGGCGACAAATCAGATTATGTTTACAGAGAGGGAAAATCCGAGGAACACGGAACGTTCGACAAAAACTACGAAAACCGCGCGCGGCTTTGTTATGCGCTTTCGTATGACGTCTGCGAGATGACGGCGGCGGATAAAAAGTCGCTTGTGCGGGAATTGTTCTGTGAGGAATTGAAAGACCGCGAAACCAACTCGTATCAAGGCATCGGTGACAATCTTGAAATGCTGACAAGCTTGCTTTTGGAACTTGGTGAGCCGTCCGACAGCGAGCTTTTCAAGCGCGCGAAAAACGCGAATTTCGACTGCGCCTGCGGATATGAGCCGCGCGTGATTAAGGCACAACCGCTTGACGAGTTTTCGCTTATTGATTGCATATATGCATTGTCCGACCTTGGCGAAACGGAATTGATGTTCAGTCTTACCGATGAATTCAAAAACGGAGAATTAGACCTCAAGGACTTGGAGAATCTACGGTCTGTCGCGATGTGGTGTACTAAGCGCGATGAGGATACGGAATTCGCCGTGACGAGAATTTACAGGCTGTTCCAAATGTCCCCCGAGCGATTTGACAGCCACGCGGAATTTCTAGCATTGCGCGATTATATCGAGCTTCTGATTAAAAAGGGCGACTTGCAAAACGCCGTTGCAATGTTTAATGAGCAAAGGGAGACATTCCTACGTCATAAACGCACGTTTTATTGGCTTGGCGCAAGGATTATCGCAAGCGGCGCGGAAAGTCCCGAAATGATTTGGGCGGACATTCTTCCATATATTGAGGATGACTTGGAGACCGATATGGTAGCACCCATAAACCGCGATATTATGCTTTCAGCGGCAGAGCTTGCGAATGATAGCGAAATGTCGGAAAAGCTGCGAAAGTATTTTGACAAAAGAGAATCGGAGATGCGGAAGATTTTTGATTAACACCGATAGGAGATTTTATGAGCAGAGCAGACGACATCTTTATAGCTAACTGCCGCGATATTCTGGAGAACGGCACTTCCGACGCGGATTTGCCCGTTCGCCCGAGATGGGAGGACGGAATTCCCGCGCATACGATAAAGCGGTTCGGAATCGTCAACCGGTATAACCTCGCCGAGGAGTTTCCGATTATGACGCTGCGGCGGTGTTATTACCGCTCCGCGATTGACGAGATTCTGTGGATTTATCAGAAGAAGTCGAATAACGTTCATGAGCTTTCCTCTCATGTCTGGGACTCTTGGGCGGACGAGAGCGGCTCTATCGGCAAGGCTTACGGATACCAGATGAGCGTTAAGCACAAATATCCCAACGGGGAATTCGACCAAGTGGACAGGGCATTGTACGATTTGCGGAATAATCCCGCGTCACGGCGTATTCTGCTGAATATGTACAATCACCACGATTTGAATGAAATGGCTCTCGCTCCGTGCGCGTATTCGCTTACATTGAACGTTACGGGAAATCGGCTTAACGCGATATTGAACCAGCGTTCTCAGGATATGCTTACGGCTTCAAATTGGAATGTCTGCCAATATGCCGCGTTGGTTACGATGTTTGCGAAGTCAAGCGGTTTGAAAGTCGGAGAGCTTGTTCATGTAATCGCGGATGCTCATATCTATGACAGACATATTGAGATTGTAGAGCGTCTGATTGAGAAAGAGCCATTTCCCGCGCCGATTATGCATGTGGAGGATATTACGGACTTTTACAAGTTCACCAAGGACAGCTTCACGGCGGAGGATTATCGGTATCATGAGTTTACGGAGAAAATCCCCGTGGCGATATGATTTATACTAATTTATAATCGGAGTGTAGACAAGATTAGCGGATAGACCGCACCTATCGCAAGGAAACGCGACGCAGGCATACTGTATGTATTCCAAGGAGCGTTGACGCGGCGAGAGGTGCGGGATTTCCGCGAAGATGTCTACACATAGATTATAAATTAGTATTACGGGCAGGCGAGCGGTGATGAAATCGGGCAAAGCCCAATTTCATCAGCGCGTTTTTGGATTTGCAAATCAAGATAAGGAGTATTATGGTTGAAGAAAAAAGATTAGCACTGCTTATAGACAGCGACAATGTATCGGCAAAATACGCGCAGTTTATATTGCAGGAAGCGTCCAAGTACGGCGAGCTTACATACAAGCGCGTCTACGGGGACTGGGAAAAGGGCGGAAACGGTTGGCATTTCCCCGCGATTAACAACTCGATTATGCCGATTCAGCAGACGTGTTACATTGCGGGAAAGAATTCCACCGATTTTTCGATGATAATCGACGCGATGGATATTCTGTATTCGGGAAAGGTTGACGGATTTGTACTGGTCACGAGTGATTCCGACTTTACGCGTCTGGCGATTCGTCTTCGCGAGGGCGGAATGCTTGTCGTGGGAATCGGCGAGGTAAAGACGCCGTTGGCGTTTACATCAAGCTGTCATCATTTCAGTTTCCTGAATCAGGTGTGCGAATCGGTAGGAGATTTCGATGAGAAATCCTTGCGTAAAGCGGTTTTAGAGTATGTCCGTGATAATGACGACCAACGTCTTGATTTGGGTAAAATCAATTCGTTCATCACGTCCCGATACGGGAATATAGACTACACTATCCTAGGATATAATCGCCTGTCGAACTTTATCGACAGCTTTTCGGAACTCCAACGAAACAACACATTCGTGTCAATGCGTAAAAGACCCGGTATGAGTGTCGCCCGGAACGCGGGAAAGGCAATGGCGGTAACAATCGCCGAGCCTACCAAAAACGAAATAACCTCGGAAATATTGAAATTTCTGAGCGTAAATCCGGACAAAACGGACAATATGATTAAGCTTGAGAGCCATTTAAGTCAAGTGTTCGGGAAAATTGATTATTCGCGTTTCGGGTCTAAGCGGTTCGCGAAGTTTATCGACAAGCTTCCCGAGGTAATTCGCGAGGGAACGAGCGTTTCACCCGCAAACAAGACATATAACGCGGACGCTGCTCAGCAAAACGTAAGGGCAAAGTCCGATGTGACGGCGGAAGCGTTCGGAGAGGTTGTTCGCAAATACGGCGAGGACAATATGCCGGGCGGCGGAAATCTCGGTCAACTTAACAACATTCTGATAGATAAATTCGGCAAGTTCTATCTCAAGGATCTGGGATTCAGCGACTTTGCCACGGCAATTAATTCGGTTGAGGGAGTAACTGTTTCCAAGAACTTCTTGTATATGGAAGAAACGAAAAACGAGAAGCCTGCCGAGAAAACCGAGCAGTCTGAAGAAGCTGTGGAGACCGTTGAAACGGAGAACGAATCTGCCTCGAATGAGGAAGATTCCAAATCCCAAACTGCGTCTGAGGAAAAAGCGGTCGTTGAAATAAATGCCGTTAAACGTGATATTCTGAGACTTGCCGCTCAATACGAATCGGGAATTGCGCTGCCGGTACTCGGAAAGCGGCTTTCTGAGAAGTATGGGAAAGACTATCTCAAGGCATTGGGATTCGGATCGATGAAAAATCTTGTATCAACAGTTTCGGGAGTCTCCGTTGTTGAGAACCGATTGTCCATTGACGCGGACTTCTTACGGCAAACAGATGAAATTGAGCGATTTGTGTATGAGTTTGCCCGCAAAGATGGCTCACACGCGATAAAGGCGCTGTCGGGACAGCTTCGCAAGGCGTTTCAGGGATTTGATTACACCGATTACGGTTACACCAAGCTTTCCGACTTCATTAACGCGATTGACGGCGTCCGCGCGAGCGGCTACTATGTTGAGCCTGTGGATTAACAGGGGGCGGATTTGATGAGAAAAGAAATCATATATTCGCTTTCGGGATTATACCGCGATGATTTCCGCGTTACGGGTTATCGTTTCGGGAAGGGCGAGAAGTGTTGTTGTATAATCGGCTCTCTGCGAGGGGACGAGATTCAGCAATTGTATATGTGCGGACAGCTTGTAAGGATATTGGCACATCTTGAAAAGAAAGGCGACTTCACCTTTGACCGCGAGGTGCTGGTGATTCCGGCGCTTAACAGCTACTCCACCAATATCGGACGGCGGTTCTGGTGTCTGGACAACACCGACATTAACCGAATGTTCCCCGGAGATAGTGAGGGCGAAACCACACAGCGAATCGCCAAAGGCGTGCTGGACGAAATCCGGCAGTACAAATATGGGGTACAGTTCGCGTCGTTCTATATCCCGGGAGTGTTCATTCCACATGTGAGAATGATGAAAACCTGTAAAGAGAACACGTCTCTCGCGAATTTGTTCGGACTTCCGTATGTGGTATTGCGTACTCCTACTACATTAGACAAATCCACCTTGAATTACAATTGGCAGTTTTCGGGAACGGCGGCGTTTTCGGTGTACACCAACGCCACCGAAACGATTGACGAAAACACCGCCGAGCAGGGAATCTCGGCGGTGCTGCGGTTTTTGTCGCGAATGGGAATAATTAAGTATAAATGTCACGGCGGATATATGGGCACAATCATAGACGAGGACGATATGATGACCGTTAAAAGCGACTGCGCGGGCATTTATCGCGAAATGTGTCATGTTGGTGACGAGGTGCATAAAGGGCAGGTTCTCGCGCGTATAATCAATACATACGAGGGCACGACAGAGAGTGAAATTACCGCCCCTATGGACGGGATAATCTTCTTTTCCCATCAAAAGCCGCTTGTAACCCAAGACGCGCCCGTCTTTAAGATGATAAAGAGACTTCATAAATAAATGAATCGCCGCACTATGTTTGTGCGGCGATTCAGCCTTAATTATTTTAATTGTATATACACGCCGTCGGTTGCTGTTTGACTTTTCTGCGGTGGTATAATATATTGTTAATAATGAATGTCCACGCTGTTCCTACAATTATCGCGCCTATAAATATCCCTGCACTGACCCAAATCGGCAGCCCGAATCCGTTCGACCTCGCGCCTGTTGGTATTACCACAGCCACCAACGGAATTGCCGGAATGTATATGCACATAAGTACACCACCGCCGGAAAATCTCACTAAAAGAGGTGAGCAAAGCAGAAACGCTCCGCTGATAATTCCCGCGCAGACAAGCGTATCGGAAAAATGCGCGGATTCCGCGCCGAGGTTTCCCAGAAAGATAAAATACGCGCCAATGAGAATCAGATTCACTATCAGTGTCGACATAACAATGAATATCGGCATGGATTTTGTGTACAACTCTTTCGCAAACGGAAATGACGCAACCAGTTTGTTTTGCGATATATCGCGGCAGCCGCTTAATATTGACAAAATCGCGAAAAACACCGCCGTAACCGAAATAAACAACTTGGGATAGATGTAATCCTCACTGCCCAATTCCTCATGGAACGCGAATGGCATTATCAATACCATGATTCCCAACAGTGAAACAACAAGCATTGAAATCGGTATATGTCTGAGATTATGGAAAATATATCTGAGTCCGCGCATTTTATTTCTCCTTTTCCCAAAGACGCTTGCTGTTAATCAGACTGTACGCTATTCCGACAATGCATACCAAGACGCACACAGCGAAAATAACAAACTTTATCTCATCGGGGAAATCTTCATCATTTGCCATAGCGTTCATAAATCCCGCCGAGAATCCCACTGCAAAGAATGGAATCGCGTATATGAAGAAGTTTTTCGCGCTGCCGAAAAGGTTCATCCAGCCGATTACGAACATCGCCAGTCCCACCAACATTATTATAATATCCCCAAACAGCAGAAAATCCAAGCACGCGAATATTGCCGTGCCGACAATCAGTATTATGTTCGCCGTTATTATCGCGCGTCTGAAATGCGCCGCCGAATCGGGCAAAGAGTGAAAAAAGCGGTATCCCGGCGAGGATTTAAGATTTGCGTTGAACACTCCACGCAGAATATACATAATGCTTGTCACCCACATAATTTCTCCCAAAAAGTGCATAAAATCCCACGCTTCGGGGTTTCCGCCGCATACGCTTACAATCTTTGCCGCGATAATCATCGCTAACGCTAACATCATAAAGACTACAACATTCGGGGACATTGATTTTCCCGTGAACATTAAATATGACCTGAATCCTCTCATCGCGTTTCCTCCGCGTATTTAAGCAGTTCCACACTAAGATTTCCGAGAGTGGGACGTTCGCACACCGCGCCGAGTTCTTCAAGCCTTGTAGAATTTTTGGCGAGCGCAAGTCCCGAAAACGCGGTCTTGTTTGCGCTGTGAGAGAGCAGGAGCGGCTTTGCCTTGTCATAATCCGCCGCGTCTCCGTGAATTATGACATATTTCTCCTTTAAGTCCTCGACAAATCCGCGCTCGATTATCTTTCCGGTATCCATAAATATTGCGTAGTCGGCGGCATTTTCCATATCGGAGATATTGTGCGAGGAAAACAGTATGGACTTTTCTCCGTTTCCCTCGTCCAGATATTCGCGGAACCTGTCGCACAGCCTGTCGCGCATAAGCGGGTCGAGGGAGCTTCCCGGCTCGTCCAGAACCAATAAATCCGTATCACGCGCGAACACCGCCGCAAGAGCCAGCCGCATTTTGTTTCCATCGGACTGCTTGTACATTGCGCGCGCCTTTTTGGTGAATTCTGTGTCAACATTTAGTTCTACGCATAGACGATTAAACTTTTCGCGGTCAAATTTTTGATATGCGATTGACATAGATTCCGCAATGTCGCGTGGCTTCCACATTGCGGGGAAGAAGTTCTGAGCCGCGCAATAGCCTATACGCTCACGAACCTCCGCGCTATCAATATCCGTGTACTTTCCGAAATATGTAACCGTGCCGCCGCTTGTTCCGATCACTCCGCACAGCATATCTATAAGAGTGGTTTTACCCGCGCCGTTCGCTCCGATAAGCACTGTCGAAAACCCTTTGGGAAGCTCGAAATCCAATTCACCCAATGTGAATTTCGGGTATCTTTTGGTAAGCCCCTTTGCGGTAAGAATATTTTCCATTCCAATTTTCTCCCGTAATTTCAGAATCGGTAGCTTTTCGCGCCGCTTTCAAACGCTTGGAAAACCTTTTCCAGAGTATCAAGGGCGGTTTTCTCGTCCGGGAACTGCGCCGCGATTACCTGCGTGGATTCCCCGAAAGCCATAATCCCGTATTTTGAGCTTTTTGTTCCGCCGATAACTCGTTGAACCTCCAGCGACTTTGCGTCAACAATATTTTTCTTGTTTTGTGAATAAACCAACATAATATTACCTCCTAAACATCATAAAGCACATTAATCATCTTAATCAGCTCGTCCTGTGTAACTCCTGCCAGCTTTGCGGATTCTATGGCGTTCTGCAAATGATGTTCCAAAAGCCGCAGGTGCTGTTCGCGAACCATCTCTCGGTCTTGCGGATTGACGATATATCCCTTGCCCTGAACGGGTGAAATCAAACCCTCGTCTGATAGCTGCTCATACGCTTTCATTGTGGTTATCACGCTGATTTTCAGGTCGCGCGCCAGCCCGCGTATCGACGGCAGATATTCGCCCTCGGCGATTTCACCGCTCATTATCTGCTCCTTGAATTGCGCGGCGATTTGCTTGTAAATCGGTACATCGCTGTTTTGTGTTATTTTCATTATATACTATCACGTCCTTACATTCCACGTGGTGTTTATATCTTATATATACATTATATACTGTTTTCCCGATTTGTCAAGGGGTTTTGTGAAAAAATAAATAATCCGCACCTTTTCAAGTGCGGATTTTCGTTCCATTATGCGTATTCTTCGTGAATATGGAATTTCCCCGAGAAATCGTGCGCTGTGACTTCAAATCGAGCTTTTTCACCGTTTACGTCCACATAATATGTACCCGAAGTCAGCGCGGGCATATCCGCGAAAGTCTCATCGCCGTCAACATCGGTGACTTTTATATCCAGAGAGCCTTTTCCATCGACAATGATGTAGAATCCGTATCCCGTGAACTCCTTTGCCGCCGTGCCGTTTATTTCCCGTCCGTAAACATACCATCTCGGCGGATTATAATTTACCTCTACCTCAAGATTTTTCGCGCGGAATCCTCCCGAAATGCAGTTGTAAAGTCCCACAAAAAACACGACAAACGCCGCAATTACCAGCACAACAGGAACGATCACCCACGCAAGAATCTTCTTTTTAGAGGGTCTTTCGACCTTGTTCGGGTTAATCACTGGCGGGATATAGCCCTCATAAATGCCATTGTTTTGGTTATTTGGTTCATTCATTGTCAGAACTCCTCTTTTAACGCGGAAACTTCAAACATTCCCGTGAAGCCAAGCGCAATGACTTCAAACTTCACTTCATTGCCAACGGCGGCTATGCTGACGGAATCGTCATCATTTGAGGGCTTCCAATTCAGCAGCACTTCTCCGGTTGCAGTGTCTGTGGCTTTGAAGCGCAGACCTCGGACGCTGTCGTTGTGGTCGTGCTGTATGAAAATTTGGAATGCATCTCCGGTAAGCGTTTTGGACGCTTTCCCGAAGATTCCGCTTCCGTCAACAATCCAAGCCGGGGTAGGGTACAAATCCTCTGTGAAACTCACCAAACTGTGGAGACCGGTGTTATAGAGTATCACAAGAAGTGCGACAATCGCAGCAACAATTGTTGTTGGTAAAATCGCCTTACGGAGGGCGGACTTTTTCGGCTTGTTCAGCTTTGTCGAGGATACGGAATATCCCTCAAATACATAGTTGTCTGGATTTTCAGGTTCGTTCATAGTCAGAACTCCTCTTTGACAAGGTACTTCGGACGGTTTTTGCCCTCAAGATACAGCTTGGAAAGATACAGCGACACAATCCCCATACACCCGAGAATCACCCCGCCAACAAATGTCACCACAGTAAGCAGCATAAACAGCAGATAGAACGGGTTTTGTGTTGCCGCCTGAACAATTGTCACAATCAGCAACACAAGTGACACTATACACATCACAATTCCCATAATCAAAGGAATCCAAAGAGGCGCGGTTGAGAACGCCATAATTCCATCCAGCGAGTAAAGAAAGAGTTTCCAAAAGGACCATTTGGTCTCACCCGCAGCACGTTGGATATTTTCATATTCCAGCCACTTGGTCTTGAATCCCACCCAGCCGAAAATCCCCTTGGAGAAACGGTTGTACTCCTTCATGCCGAGAATCGCGTCCACGACTTGCCGCGTCATCATACGGTAATCGCGCGCGCCGTCGACAATATCCGCCGTGGAGATTTTGTTCATCAGACCGTAGAACCGCCGCGCGAACCACGACCGTATAGGCGGTTCGCCTTTGCGGTCAACACGCCTTGTAGCCACGGAATCGTACCCCTCCTCAATATGCGAGTACATTTCCGGGAGCAGCGCGGGCGGGTCTTGTAAGTCTGCGTCCATCAGCACAACTACATCTCCGCTTGCTTTTTCAAATCCTGCGTAGATTGCCGCCTCCTTGCCGAAATTGCGTGAAAACGAGATTAAATGAACACGCTCATCACGCTCCCGAAGCGCTTTCACTGCGTCAACGGTTTTATCGCGTGAGCCGTCGTTCACAAAGATAAATTCGATTTCCACACCTTTGTCGGAAAAGAACTTGTCCTGCTTTACCGCCTCCGCGTAAAACAGCGGAACGCTCTCCTCCTCGTTATAGCAAGGAACGATTATACTGAGTTTTTTATTGTTGTTCAATGTTAAGACCTCTGTTTTTATAATAAACGTCAAATAAATTTGCCGTTTACCATAATGATTTAAATTGCCTCGCACATACGCTCGTTGACGCTCGCTCCGTGCGTATCGGCAAATAGTAAACGACAATTATCATTGTCGTTTATTATAATTTTAGGGCTTTGGCGCCTTGTCTTTGTTCTCCTCGGTAAGAATCATCATCTCAAATGGCGAGAACACGCGCGAGTATGGCGTAAGCGGATTCATCACGGTAACTCTCCCCGCAACGGAGCGGAAGAAATTCACCGTATTGATTTTCATTACATCAAATTGTGATTGATTTTGTTTTACAAATACGCTTATCCGTTCAGGAGAGGTGAAAAACGGCACAGCCATTTTTCCGTCACGCTGCATCATCAGAATATTCAGATGTTTTTCGCCATTTATTGATTCTTCAGTATATTGCCCTATCATAAGCACCTCTGCCGCCATCAAATCGGGCAGCAGCTTGCTCCACTTTATCTTAGTATCGTCCTGATTTGCTTCGAGTATACGCGCGTCAAGCTCTTTGTTGAAGTCTTTCATATCTTGAAGCCACTCATAGCCCTGTTCTCTTTCGTCAGCCATTCAATACTCCTTATTTTAAATAGCAAATTCAAAACCGTGCAAACGCAAAGCGTTTGCACTCGCCTGCTTGTCGTGGGGCACCCGGCACCGGGGTGGCCCGACCAGCGCGGGTTGTATTTGCACGCGGTGCAAAATAACGTTGCGGTTGGTTATTGCGTTATTG
>CAYZQU010000016.1:11019-15222 GCA_964480645.1 uncultured Ruminococcus sp.
AGCGAAAACACTTCTATCCAAAATCACACCATATTGGAACCGGGATTCCAAAGGGGCAATGCCCCTTTGGCAAGGGGGTCTGGGGGACTCCGTCCCCCTAGAGTACCCCTTACCTCGCCTTATCGTCCCGTTCCTTTACAATTTTCGCGATAATCTCGTCAATCGGGGAAGCACCGAGGTCGCCGTCCTTGCGGGAACGGAGCGAAACGGTGTTATCTTCAACTTCTTTGTCGCCGACAATAAAGAAATACGGAATCTTTTCAAGCTGTGCCTGACGGATTTTATATCCGATTTTCTCATTGCGGTTATCCACAGTAGAGCGGATTCCAAGACCGTCAAGACGCTTTTGGATTGCTTCTGCATAGTCTTTTGCGCGGTCTGTAAGCGGAAGCACGCGTACCTGTTCGGGCGCAAGCCACAGCGGAAACGCTCCCGCGAAATGTTCCGTGATTACACCAATAAAACGCTCGATAGAGCCGAGACACGCGCGGTGAATCATAACGGGGCGGTGCTTTTCGCCGTCAGCACCGGTATATTCCAATTCGAAACGTTCAGGCATTTGCATATCCAACTGAATAGTTCCGCACTGCCACGTTCTTCCGAGGGAATCCGACAAATGAAAGTCGATTTTCGGACCGTAGAACGCGCCGTCGCCTTCGTTGATGACGTACTCCTTGCCCATTTCGGAGACAGCCTTTTTCAGCATATCAGTAGCCATATCCCATGTTTCCTTTTCGCCGATATGGTCTTCCGGCATGGTGGAAATCTCGATTTTATATGTCAGTCCAAATGTGGAATAAACCTCGTCAAACAGACGAACAACACCTTGAATCTCACTCTCGACCTGCTCCCATGTCATAAAGATATGCGCATCGTCCTGAGTAAAGCAACGCACACGGAACAGCCCGTGCAGCGCGCCCGAAAGCTCGTGACGGTGAACCAGACCCAGCTCCGCCATACGCAGAGGGAAGTCCCTATACGATTTAGGAGATGTTTTGTACAAAAGCATTCCGCCGGGGCAGTTCATAGGCTTTACAGCATAATCCTCATCGTCAATGACGGTGGTGTACATATTATCCTTGTAGTGATCCCAGTGACCGCTTCTGTGCCAAAGCTCCTGATTGAGAATCATCGGCGTGGAGATTTCCACATATCCGTATCTCTTGTGAACCTCGCGCCAGTAGTCGAGCAGCGTATTACGCAGAACCATTCCGTTCGGCAGGAAGAACGGGAATCCGGGACCCTCGTCCAACAGTGCGAACAGTCCAAGCTCCTTGCCGAGTTTGCGGTGGTCGCGCTTCTTTGCTTCTTCAAGGCGTTCCAGATACTCGTTCAGCGCGTCCTTGCTCGGAAACGCCGTTCCGTAGATACGCGTCAGCATCTTGTTCTTCTCCGAGCCGCGCCAGTACGCGCCTGTCACAGAGGTGAGTTTAAACGCCTTGACCGAGGAGGTGGACATAAGGTGCGGACCGGCGCACAAATCGGTGAAATCGCCCTGTTTGTAGAACGAAATCGGCTCGCCCTTGTCGGCATGTTCTTTGCAAAGTTCCACTTTGTAAGGCTCGCCTTGCTCCTCAAGATACTTTATTGCTTCATCGGGAGAGAGTTCAAACTGTTCCAGTTTAATGCTCTCCTTGACGATTTTCTTCATTTCAGCCTCAATTTTCGTGAGGGTTTCGGTAGTAAATGGTTCTTCGGTATCGAAATCGTAGTAGAATCCGTTTTCAATTGCCGGACCGATTGCCAGCTTGGTGTTCGGGAACAGCCGCTTGACCGCCTGCGCTAGAATGTGAGACGCAGTGTGATTAAACGCGCGTTGTCCCTGCTCGTCCTCAAATGTGAGAATATTCAGCGTGCAGCCATCGGTGAGCTTAGTGCGCATATCGCAGACCTTGCCGTCGATTTCGGCGGCACAGGCGGTTTTCGCAAGACCAAGCTCCCGCGCGGCGTCAAACGCGGAAATGCCCGCTTCAAATTCTTTAGTTTCTCCGTTTTTCAGTGTAACCTTCATAGTGTGAATCCTTTCCGACGGACTATACAAACGTCCTGTCGATGTATTGGCAGGGTAAATACCCTACTCACTATTATTCTACACCATTTTTCCCAAAAAGTCAAGTAGTTATCAGAGAATAGTTGTAATTAGCCGATTATCTCGTTAAAACCTGTTCCTTAAAAATATGCGGAAATTTGCGGAAACCCCTTGACAATTGCCGAAAAAAGTAGTACAATAATAAAAGAATAAAAAAGCGGAAGGCTGATTGCTCATTATCGGGAATGACGCGGTTTGCCGAAAGCGGATTTGTTCGCAAGCCGAATCGGTATGTTAGTTTTGGAAAAATCAAAGCCGAAAAGCGTCAAAAAATCAATTTGATTTTTAGCTGTCACAACCGCGAACGCAAAAGACCCGCGTTCGAGGAGCGGCGCAGGGCAGGCGGCGGTGATTCCGATTCAAGACTGACCGTAAAGGCGTTTGACGCGGAAACATCGGTTTCTAGCACGATACGGGACGGTAAACCGAGCGGATTACGTTCAGGCTCACTGCCACGATTGGGTAAAGCGGCTGATTTTCATGGCGTTTGTAATTTTATTTGGACGTTCATTTGAGATGCGCTGTATCACGAAAGCTTTACGGCAATCGTGATACAGCGCCTTTTTATAGTCGGCGATTTATTGTGTATTGTCAGCGGTTAGTCATAACTACGTTAAAATACACAAAAATACCAATAAAATTTCTACATATTTTCACTTGATTTTTTTTGATAATATGTTAAAATAGAAATATAACCCCATGTGGTTGAATAATTTCAGGAGGTACATACCAATGGCATATCAGATTTCGGACGAGTGCATCGCGTGCGGCGCGTGTGCAGAGGGATGCCCTGTTTCGGCAATTTCCGAGGGTGACGGCAAATATGTTATTGACGCGGATACTTGCGTTGATTGCGGCGCTTGTGCGGGAACTTGCCCCGTAGGCGCTCCTCAGCCCCAATAATTCGGAATTTCAAATCCAGACGAGTCCCAAGGAATTCTCTTTGGGACTCGTTTTGTTAATTGACAGCGTATTGCCTTTATTTGTAAATTCAAAAACCGCTTGATTTTCCCAATTAAATGTTGTATAATATAAGTAGATTGTAAAAATCGCGTAAATTCGCAAGTGGGTGAAAAAGATGAAGTTGTATGGAAAAGATACGCTTAAGCGCCATTTGGATGAAATTGCTGAGAAAGGCAGACTCCCGCACGCGATAATGTTCTCGGGACATTCGGGCAGCGGTCGGAAAACCCTCGCGCGGTACACGGCGCAGCTTTTCCTGTGTCCTAACCGAGCTTGCGGACATTGTGCTGTCTGCCGTAATATCGAGAATGACGCTCACCCGGATGTAATCTTCGTTAAGCGGCAGTGCGGCGGTAAGTACCTTATGGATCAGCTAAGTGACATACTCCGCGATGTGGTTGTTCTTCCTGTCAGCGGGGAAGTGAAAGTTTATGTGTTCGAGGAGTGCGACACGATGTTGCCACGACATCTGAACGCGCTTTTGAAGTTGATTGAAGAACCAGCGCCGCATTTGCGATTTATTTTTACATGTGAAAACACCGCGATAATTCCCGAAACTGTTATGTCACGCGTGACGGAGTTTGAAGTTCCCGACACATCGGTTGACGAGTGCAAGCGGTATCTGTTGGACAGTGGTATGGACTCCGCAAAGGCTGAGTCGCTGGCGGAGATGTTCTCCGGGAATATCGGAAAGTGCGGCGGATTGGACGGCACAGAGGGTGAACTTATTGGTACTGCAAGAGCCGCCGCTGCGGCAATCGGATCGCGGGATTTTGTCGCCATCGGCGGAGCTTTGTCAAAGCACCAGTCAAATCGCGCGGAATTCAGTGCGGTAATAGATTATCTTGTTAATCTGCTTCGTGACGCTATGGCATTGAAATCCGGCTGTGAAGCGGAATATTTCGGGAAGAAGGAATCGCGGAATATTGCCGATAATTTCACCGAATCCGAGATCCTGAATATGTTGGAAGCCGCGTTCGAGATTCAGCGTAACGAGATTTATAATTTGAATCTGGCACTGTCAGGCGCATATTTTGTCTCCAGAATCGCGGGGTAGCTGTTGATTACTGTGGGGGCTCTGCCCCCACACCCCCCGCCAAAGCGCACGTTTTTGCGCGTAGCGCAAAAAATGCGCCGTTTGGCTGAAACGC
>CAYZQU010000017.1:0-14380 GCA_964480645.1 uncultured Ruminococcus sp.
GGCGGGGGTCCGGGGGCAGCGCCCCCGGCAGGGGGTATGGGGGGGACGGAGTCCCCCCATAGCGTCCTATCCTTTTTGCCCGCGTGATTGCCTTACCATATCTTCGACCACGATGTCGTAAATCTCGCCGAGAGAGCGGCAGTATTCGAGAATCTTCCACGGCTCGTTGGTGTGGAAGTGGAGCTTGGCGGTGGTAACGCCGTTTTCGTCCTCGTCCGCGATTACAAGCAGGGAATCGCCCTCAAAATGCGTGCGGATATACTCGTCAAGGGAATCCTCCACATCGTCCGTAGGATTCTCCACGTCCAAAAGCAGTTGTGTGTCGTATCTGAATTCGATTTCTTCCATTTCACTTTCTCCATTTCATTGAAATATCAAACGCTTTCACTGAATGTGTAAGCGCGCCAAGACTGATTATATCCACTCCGGTTTCCGCGACCGAGCGTATATTTTCTAGGGTAACGTTTCCGGACGCCTCGGATTTCGCGCGGTGATTGATTAATTCACAAGCCTGTTTCATCTCGTCAATGCTCATATTATCGAGCATAATCACGTTTACGCCACAGTCGAGAGCCTCTTTCACCTCATCGAGATTTCGGGTTTCCACCTCAATCTGGAGCATATGCCCCGCCTTGGCGCGGAGCGCGTTCACCGCTCCCGTAATCGAGCCGTAAGCGTCAATGTGGTTGTCCTTCAGCATTGCCGCGTCCGTGAGATTGTAACGGTGATTCCGCCCGCCGCCCACGGTAACAGCATACTTCTGGAGCGCGCGCAGCCCCGGCAGAGTTTTACGAGTATCGGCAATAGACGCTCCCGTACCCTCTACCGCGTCCACGCATTGGCGCGTGTAGGTCGCGATTCCGCTCATGTGTTGAAGAATGTTCAGCGCGGTGCGCTCTGCTTTCAACATAAGCCGCGTATGCCCGTGGAATTCCGCGATAATGTCGCCGTTTTTCACGCGTTCGCCGTCCTTGATATGATTGGTAAACTCAATTTCGGGGTCGAGAATCGAGAACACACGCTCCGCGATTTCCAGTCCGCACAGAACCCCTTCCGCCTTGGACACGAAATACGCGTCCGAAACGCTCTCCTCGGGAATCAGCAAATCGGCGGTGCTGTCGATGTAGTTGATGTCCTCATTCAGTGCGGTTTTGATAATGTCGTCCACATAAAACGGAAGTAAAATCATTGTTCGTCTTTCCTTTCGAGTATTTCTTTTAGAATGATGTACGCACAGGTCACGATGGACTTCGTTTCCACAAAATCGGGCGTAACCTCCCATTCATCGCTCCCAAGCATATCCTTAAGCTCGGAAATGCGTTTCAAGCCTTTTGCCGCCTCGTCATAATCGGGATATATGAAGTACGCTTTCTGCATAATATGCCGAACCTCGGTGCGAATTCCGTGCGGGAGCGGCTTCCCCTCGGGGGAACTCATCGGATATTCGATTTCCGCTTTCTCATCGGATTGTTCGTGTTTATTGATGTCCTCGGCAATCAGCCGCGAGAACACCAACGCCTCCAGCAGGGAATTGGACGCCAGCCGATTTGCTCCGTGAACGCCCGTATGCGAGCATTCTCCCGCCGCGTACAGCCCCGCGATATTTGTAGCACCCTTGCCGTCAACATTGATTCCACCCATCAGATAGTGCTGACACGGGTAAATCGGAATCGGCTCTTTTGTCATATCATATCCCTTTTCAAGCACCTTGTTGTAAATCATCGGGAAACGCTTCTTGACGAATTCGGGGTCTTTGTAGGAGATGTCAAGCCAGAACTCGTCCGAGCCTGTGGCTTTCTGCTCCTCCATAATGCACTTGGAAACCACATCACGCGGAGCAAGCTCCTTGCGTTCGGGTTCATAGCGCGGCATAAACCGCTCCTTGTGACAGTTAAGCAGATACGCGCCCTCACCGCGAACCGCTTCCGAGATAAGAAAACTCTCGCGGTTTTTCTTGTCCGCGAACGCAGTTGGGTGGAATTGGATATAGCTCAGATTTTTGATTTCCGCGCCGAGATTGTACGCAAGCTGAATGCCATCGCCCGTGGCAATCGCGGAGTTGGTTGTGAAGTCATACACACGCCCAATTCCGCCCGTTGCGAGAATCACCGAATCGGCACAGAAATAGTCATAGTTGTCGGGATTTGTAAACACTTCCGCGAAGAACGTTCCGTCTTTCCGCTCCAGACGGCACAGCACGGAATTGTTGATAACCGTAACATTTTGGAGCTTCTGAACCTGTTCGATAAGACAGGTTTCGATTTCAAAGCCCGTGGTGTCCTTGTGGTGAGCGATTCTGCGTCGGGAGTGCCCGCCCTCCAGCGTCAGCGCGAGAGAGCCGTCTTCGTTTCGGTCAAAGTCCACGCCGTATTTCTCAACAAGACGTTCCACATCTCGCGGACCTTGCTCCACAAGGATTTTCACATTGTCGAGGTTGTTTTTGTACTGCCCCGCAATCAGCGTGTCCTTGATATGCAGTTCGTAGTCATCGTTGGTGGGGTCCATTACCGCCGCGACTCCGCCTTGCGCCAGCGCGGAGTTACACAAGGTCAGCTCCCGCTTTGAGAGCATAAGGATTCTAAGCTCCGGGGAGAGATTCAGTGCGGCATAGATTCCCGAAATGCCCGTGCCGACTATCATAACGTCAAATTTCTTTAATTTCATTTTTTCCACCCTTTTCAATATCAATCGGAGAACCGTCCGTTGCGGTTATTAGGGAAATCTCCTCCGCCGTCAGATTCTTCAGGAATATACAGTATTCATCGGGAGCACCGCCCACGAACTCCATTTTCGGCATTTGGATTTGCAACGGGTCTTTTATCCAAAGGCAAGGCTCGCCGGTTGCCCAAAACCGCGTCAGCGTGAGCGGTTCTCCGTTAAAAATCACATCTCGTCCGCTTGTAATTCCCACTTTAATTCTCCCTATCCCAATCATCGGGAATGTTTTCAAACGCCCCGAACGTCCTCAGGAAGTATTTTCCGTCTTTGCATTCAAAATCAATGCTAAACTCGGAATTTTCCTTTGTTCCCCAGTAGACAAACCCCACTGTGTTCGGTTTCGGAAGGTAAACTATCTCCAAATCAAACGGAAAATCCTTATCCTCAGGATTGGGATTGTTTTCCATACTTTGGGAGTAGTCAAACCGCGTGATTCCAAAACTGCTAGGTAGCGGCACAGCGCCCGATTTTTTCACCCGTTTCATAGAATTAAACCGCTGAACCGTGTTGTCCATCTCGCCGATATGCCGCGCAATTTCAGCGATAACCGGCTTTACCGTGTCAAAGTCCGCGTAACAGTCCTCCAAATCAACCACAATATCATAATCGTTTGAGATTACACACTCGTTGTCCGTAATTTCGAGCTTGTTCGGGTCTGTTATAAACCTTGAAATATCGCCGTATCTGTCATACATAAGCCGTTTCTTCCCCCATATTCGCGGATTATTCCGTCCATTCCCAACCGTCGCGCCGCCCGATGAAATCATTCTGCATTCCCTCAAATTTGTCGGTTGGCAGCGTTTCGCCCTCGATTGAGATTTTCATATTCTTGCAGGACGCGTACCATTCAAGCAAATCCAGAACATCGAAAATCGCTGATGAGTACGCTCCGAGAATAAACTCTGCCAAAACATTTCTGTCCGTGTCCGAGAGCTTTTCCAGAACCGCGTTTATACTTTCCGAATCGTCAGCGGGAACATTTCCCATTTTCACATTATTCGCGTCAACGCATTCGCGCGACATTTTTACAAGCTCATCTATCAGATTCTGATATAGTTTTGTTCCCTTATCCATTTAAGCCTCCTGATTTTCACTTGACAAATCCAAAAAAATGTGTTATAATAAACAAGTTGCTCACTTTTTCAATCTCCGATAAAGGAGGAATTTATATGCAAGAAAAAATCATTGAAAAAGCAATTTTAGTATCCGCTGACATCGGCGAGTACGATGTTGAATCATCGGTAGACGAGCTTTCGGAGCTTGCGAAAACCGCCGGTGCGGAGGAAATCGCACGTGTTATCCAAAAGCGTGACGCTTACGATTCGGCGACCGTAATCGGGGAGGGTAAACTCGCCGAAATCAAGGAGCTTTGCCAAAAGCTGGAAGCCACTCTCCTGATTTTCGATTGTGAGCTTACCGCCTCACAAATACGCAACATCGAGGATGAAACGAAAGTCCGCGTAATCGACCGCACAATGCTGATTCTGGACATCTTCGCGGCGAGAGCGGTCTCGCGCGAGGGCAAGATTCAGGTAGAGTTAGCTCAACTGAAATACCGTCTTCCGCGCCTTATGGGAATCGGCGCAAGTCTGGATAAACTCGGCGGCGGAATCGGCACACGCGGACCGGGTGAAACACAGCTTGAAACGGATAGACGTCATATCCGCCGCCGAATCGACAAGCTCTCTGCGGAACTGAAAGAGCTTGAGGAGCGCCGTGGTTATTCGCGCGAACGCCGCAAAAAGGACAACGTCCAAGTCGGCGCGATTGTCGGATACACCAACGCGGGAAAATCCACATTACTGAACCTGCTGACGGGCGCGGGAGTGCTTGCTGAGAATAAGCTTTTCGCGACCCTTGACCCGACCTCCCGCGCGATTGAACTCCCTGATGGGCGAAGTCTGACGATTGTCGACACCGTAGGACTGATTCGCCGTCTGCCGCACCACCTCGTTGAGGCTTTCAAGTCCACACTGGAGGAAGCCGCTTGCGCGGACATCATTCTGCATGTATGCGACGCTTCCGATCCCGAAGCCGCCGAAAAAGCGGAGGTAACGCTCTCCACGCTCGCGGAGCTTGGCGCGGCGGAGATTCCGACCGTGACGATTCTGAACAAATGCGACAAAATCTCGGAGCAAATCCCGACCGATGACAAGACCGTGAAAATCAGCGCGCTGAAAGGAGAGGGAATTGAGGAGCTTCTGGAGAAGATCTCCAGGAATCTTCCGCAGACATCGCGCCGAATGAAACTGCTTCTGCCGTATGACAAGGCGGGATTTACCGCGCAGATACGCGAGAACGGCAAGGTGTTCTCCGAGGAGTACACCGAGCATGGAATCGCGGTAGACGCGCTGGTGGACATTATGCTTATCAAGCAGATGACGGAATTTGAAGTTAACTAATAATTGTAAATTGACAGCTCGAAAACGCGCTGTCAATTTTTTTCGCCTATATCAAGCGAAAAATTTATTTTGACGTTAACTATAAAAGCACCTCGCACGCTCCCGTGGGGCGGATTGTCAGAACATGGCAAGTGCCAACACCGAAAGCACGTTCCATATTCATTTTGAATTGCTTAAGCATATCCATCGGAATAAACGCCTGAACCGTTCCTTGAAATCCCGCTCCGTTAATCTTGCACGCGCCCTTGCGGTGGAGCGTGTTTTCGGCGAGAATCAGCGCGATAGAAACGCTCTGATTGCGAACATCCGAGCATTTATATACGTCTTGGAGATATTTGAACGAGCTTTCGCCGCTTTCTCGCACAGCAGTCAGAAAATCATCAAAATTATTGTGTTTCAGCGCGTGAACAGCGCGCTCCACGCGTTCATTCTCGTTAAAGAAGTGAAGTGCCCTCAGTACCGCACGGTCTCCCAACTTGAACCTAAGTCCACCTATGTTTAGCGTAATATCCGGTAGTGAAAGCGAACGTAGAGTTGTACAGTCGAAAAATTCCGCGACTTCACGCATTTCCTTGTCAATTTGCTCAATTTCGGATTGCATATCTTTTTGCTCGGCTTTGGGGTCAACTATGCACAGCGCGTGATTGCAGGACGCGAAATCGAATGGAATCCCCTCGATAATCGGCGTATCATCGTCTTTGAAATCCACCGACACAAATCCGCCGGTGGAACACGATAATTGATTCATCATACCACGTTTTCTGTCGAAGCACGTATTTTCGGCGAATTGCGCGATTTGTGAAATTTTAACCGGAGAAATCTGTCCCCCATTATACAAATGTGATAGAATAGTTCCGATAAGTACCTCGAAAGCCGCCGCTCGGGACAATCCGCTGTTCTCGAAAATCGTGGATGTCGTGTACGCGCGGAATCCGCCAATTTTGTGCCCGCTCTTTTTGAAACCACGCGCAACACCGCGAATCAGAGCCGCAGTGCTGTTCTGTTCATCAATCTCCAGGTTTGAAATATCTATCTTGTCCGCAGGAAATCCCTCGGACTTTATCTCAATGAAACCCTCGTCAATCGGTTCAGCAACAGCAATTGTGTCTAAATCTACCGATGCGGCAAGCACCTTGCCATTGTTGCCCGAGGTATGATTCCCACAAATCTCGATTTGTCCCGGCGCTCTGAAAAACCGATGTTCACCCAGTGTACCAAAATGCTCAGCGAAGCCAACCTCGGCGGCGCGATACCGCTGAACCTGCCGTTCAAGCTGATCTTCGGGGTAAATCTCGGATAAATTGCGTACAATAGCCTTCATAAATCTACTCCTTATCTTAAAAGCAAATCCAAAACCGTGCAGACGAGCGAAGTTCGTCTGCACTCGCTGAGCGTTTTGAATTTGCCTGTGTTTTTCAAATATTGATTTAGACTATTGAATTTAAGTTCATCAGTCTTTTTCGGTATAGAACATATGCTTTTCCTTTTCCTTATGCGCAGAAACGCTCAGCACCAACCCCATACACACATGCATCATCAGCATAGCCGTACCGCCCGTACTGATAAACGGCAGTGGAATTCCGATTACGGGGATTACCGAAAGAACCATTCCTATATTAATGACGCAGTGAAAGAACAGTAAAGCGAAAACACCGATGCAGATCATCTTTCCGAGCTTATCCTGTGCGCCCGAAGCGTCTGACAGAATTTTCAGACACAGCACCATCAGTACCAATACCACCGCCATACACCCGATAAATCCCATCGTCATACCGATATACGAGAACACATAATCGTTGTTGATTTCAAACGTCCAGTGATAGCTGTCTGTATTGGTAAATCCCAACCCTTTAAGCTGTCCCGAGCCGAGACAAACCGTACCCTCATATTGCTGCATATAGTCGCCAAGTCGTTCCGCTTCTTGCATTTCCTTGTCAAACAGTATAAGAATACGCTTGCGGTGATGATCCTGCATAACGAAGTTCCATGCAACATACAAAATTGGCGGAACACACGCGATTCCCACGGCAATGTATTTCCACGAGATTCCCGCCGCGAAAATCATCACGATGAAGATAAACAGAAAAACCAAAGCCGAACCTGCGTCGCCTTGTATTATAATCAGCGCCGCTGGGAACAGACCGTGCGCCAGAAGCAACAGAAGATGCTTCGGGGAGTTTATCTTGTCGCCCAATTTATGGATATGTGTGGCAAGCGTGATAATGAACACGAATTTAAGAATTTCGGACGGCTGAATGTTGATAGGTCCAATTTCCAGCCACGCGAGGTCATCATCACGCCGTCTGCCAAGCGGCGTCCACACAAGCAATTGTAGAATAACCGCTGCGGGCGCGATTATAAACCAACATTTCGAGATGAATTTATAGTCGATAAAGCTTATAACTAACGACGCGCAAATGCCCAGAATCCCGGCGGCAAGCTGTGTTTTCACAACGTGCTCGTTCACAAATCCGGGCTTGACCATTGAATTCACAAGGAAAACATCAAATATCGTAAGACCTATACAAATAACGGGAATCACTTTGTCGATATGTTTAAAGTGTTTTCCGAGAAACTTCAGTACTTTTTTCATTTTTCACCTTTATAATGAACGCGAATTTAACCGCAATATAACAACATAAATTGTACACTTCTATTATATACCATTTTTTTGCCTTTTTCAATACTATTTCTTTGAAATATCGACGATTTTGAAATTTCGCCAAAACACCCAAAAAGCCGAAGATTTATCTAAAAATCTTCGGCATTTTTGATAATAATATTACAAACTCTTTTTTATAAGTGGGGGATTTGTATTTCACACATTTCACTTGCTGACAGGCTTTACGAGCTTTTGAAGAAATTCCGTTGAATGAAGCGGTCTTCCATTTATTATGCCCTGAACCGTATCCGCGCCGAAATCGCGCGCGCGTTCGAGCGCGTCAGGACTGTCAACCCCTTTTACCGCGACCTCAACGCCATTGTTATGGGAGCGTTCAATCAGGCTCTTTACGAAAGACGCGGTTATGATGTCGTCCGAGAGCCGCCGTGAACGTATCTTTATCGCGGTTATGTACGGATTATCCAGCAGAGCGGATGTGAAGAAGTTTCCACCGCGGTCATCGGCGGTAATGCCCATTCCGATATCGCGAATCTGCTTCAGACTCTTTGCGGAAAGCCCCATAGTGCCATCACTCTCCTGAATCAGTATGTTAAGCGCATCGGGCGGTAATGAGTATTCCAAAACCGCGTCACGGAGAATCGCCGTGCTTTCATCATCGTTCATAGTATATTCCGGGAACGAGAATTCCACACGGAAATCCGGAATCCCTGCCTCGCGAATCATCGCGCAGAAATTACAGATTTTATCCGCCACAAAACGAAATAGATTCATAGATGCATCCAGCTGCTGAATAATCGACTGGAATCTCTCGCGTGAGATGATAATATCGTCGTTTGTCCAGTAAAGATGCGCCTCGCACGAATAAAGTTCGCCCGTTTCGGCGTCGGTTATCGGAGTGTAAAGAAAGTAAAAGCCCTTGAATCCGTTCTCGGCAGAATCGGTAATCAGCTTGCGGACGCGCTGGTTGTCGTTCAGACGTTCCTCCAATCCTTCCGAGTAGCAAACCACATCGTGGAGTTTTCTGTCCTTGGCGAGACGGAGAGTCCTCGTTGCCACGCGTACGCAGTCCGCGATGTCGTTGGCGTTTTCGGGGAACATCCCAACGCCCGCATAGATATCCAGCCTGTTTTCGCTGTCGTTCAAAAACCACGGAGTCTTGAACTTCACGAGAATTGCTTGTGCGAAGCTCATAGCCTCCTCGCGCGAGGAATCCTCAATCATCACAAACAGCACATCGTTAGAGAAACGATAGACCTTTTTCGGGTCTTCCGTGGGGATTGCGCTGATGTATTCCGCAATGCTCTTAACAATATCGTCCGCATATTGTGTGGAATAAATTTCTGTCAGGTGTTTGAGATTCGCGATTTCGATGGATATTACCGCGCCTGAATCTCCCTCAGCGATTTTGTCCCGAAAATCCCGCTCGAAAGCGCTTCTGTTCGGTATTCCCGTGGTGGTATTGTAGTAAGCCAGCCGCATAAGGCTTTCCTGAGACGCGGCAAGCTGATTCTCCATAAAAGAACGATAAATCACCGTACTGATAATCTGTGTAATGTTGCCGATTACCTTGCGGTCGCGGTTTGTCCATACGCGGTCGGATTTGGGCGAAATGAATACGATAACCCCGCGCGAAGAGCCGTTTTCGTATATTCTCGACAATGCGAAACTTCTGTTTCCCGTTCCGCGAACCTCGCTTTCGGGTAGGCAAAGTACAGAGTTGTTGTTAAGCTCACGGTCAACATTCGGAATTATGTTGACTTTTACCTCGGACAGCATAATACTGCCGTTTTTATTCCATTTATATACTGTAATCGGGTTTGCGTTGTCAAGACAAAACAGAATTTCATCAAGCTCAAAATATTCCTTGATCAACGGAATCACGCATCCGAATGAGCTGTTGGTATCCTTGCTCTGAAGAATCATCGAATAGATATTGTTGATAAGAATTTGATCTTCGAAATTCTGTCCAAGAAGCTTGTTTGCTTTTTGGGAATTTTCCATTTCCTCGCTGATAACGAGGTAGCTGTTTGCCATTCCCGACACAGTCTGAACCATTACCTCAAGCAGCGGCGCAGAACCGTCGATATTATTAAAGCTGTCGCTGGCGATAATCCACGACGCGACATTCTGATGTTTGATTCTGATGTCCATTTTGCGCTGATAGTTCATCTTGTTGAGATTGATTTCCGCGTCCTGACCATCGGCGGCGATAATTTCCCCATTTTCGCAGACAATAACGGAATACAGCCCATCAATATGCGAGAATGGCTCTTGGATATGCTTCAGATATTCCACGCCGAGAATATCCGAGAGTCTTGGAGGGTGATTTACGGAATCCACCGTTTCACGAACATTATTGCGATAGCCCAACATCACGGAATCCTCCCCGTCGCCGGAGAAATATTGCGTTACATCGAACATCATTCCCGAAATTGCCGCCATTGAGCCGTCCGCGCGGATTTCTGGCGCAGCGGATATATAGAACCACTTGTAAATGCCGTTTGCCAGCAAACGCGCGTGTACCTTGAATTTTTCCTGCCTACCGTTGATAACTTCTCCGATAACCTCACAGAACGGGCGATAGTCATCGGGGTAGATAATCTCTCCGAGTACGGCGGTATCTGTTTCGCAGAACGGATTATCCCCGCACAAAAACTCAATCGGGAAGTCCGGTCTGTATTTCATTCGGAAAGAAATGAATTCACTGTTGTTGATTGCTGTTTCAAGTCTAGTCATTTTATCACCGGCTTTGTATATGATTGCTGTTTTCTCGCAAATTAACGCTTTAATTTCAAAAAGCGGTAATCCAAGAAAAACGTTGACCGTTAATTTTATTTCCAACAGATGATAAAAATGCGAAGTTACACACATTTTCTTATCTGCTATATACATTATAACACAAAATTTTCAACAATGCAAGCGATTTTTTGTGATTTTTGGAAAATTTTCACCCATTTTTCACAAAAAAACGGAAAATATATTGACACTTAGGATTCGTTCATATTACAAGAAATGTGAACGAGGCGGGCATTGAGCAGTAATGTGGAAATACTATGGTTTCATATTATTTCTTCCGCGTGACGTGTTACATGGCAACCCATATTCACAGCCACGGGCAGACCCGCGATATGGGTGGGAGCTTGCTCTATGTTGACATAGAGTGCCGTTACCGTGCCGCCAAAGCCTTGCGAACCGATTCCGAGACGGTTTATGCCGTCAAGCATTTTGCGTTCCAATTCGGCGTAGAGCGGCTTGGGATTGCGAACGCTTAAATCACGGCAAAGCGCTGTTTTCGCGAGTAGCGCGCACTGCTCGAAATCGCCGCCGATTCCCACTCCGACAACAATCGGCGGACACGGATTTGACCCCGCGATTGAAGCCGTTTCCACAACAAAATTCACAATATCTTCTTGTGAAGCAGATGGTGTGAACATTTTCAGGCGGCTCATATTTTCGCTTCCAAAGCCTTTTGGAGCAACCGTCAGCCGTATTTTATCTCCCGCGACCAGCCGTGTGTGAATAATCGCGGGGGTGTTATCCCCGGTGTTTACACGCTCTAACGGGTCTGAAACAACAGATAGCCGCAGTTTTCCATCAACATATCCGCGCGCCACACCCTGATTCACCGCGTTCTCAAAATCGCCCGAAATATGAACATCTTGACCGATTTCCGCAAAAATCACCGCCATTCCCGTGTCCTGACAAATGGGAACGCCCAATTCATCGGCGCAGTCAAGATTTGCGGTAATATCTCCGAGAACCGATTTGCAAATCGGGCTTTTCTCGGATTCAGCCGCGTTTTCAATGCACTCACGCATTCCGCACGGCAGATGAAGATTTGCCTGCACGCACAGCCGCGCTACCGTTTCCATAATCGTTTCAGCCTTTATTTCACGCATTCTTTACTCCTATCTTAATGGCAAATCCGAAAACGCGCTCTTGAAATGCTGCTATGCAGCATTTCAAGACCGCTTGCCAAGCAACACGGCATACCGCTTCGCGGTATGCCGCGCTGCTTGCATTTCGGATTTGCACTTCACTCTAATAGCTTACTTTGAATTTGTACGAATCGACAAAGCCTTGTTTTTTGTTATTGATTATAAAATCAAATTCCCGAATCAAAGTGAAAACCTCCGGTTTAGGAACAATCCGAATAACACGTGGCGTAAGCCACGCACAATAATTATCCATTATCCATTGTACATTATCCATTATTTATAATTCGTTTTCCGTCAATAAATACCATATAGGGCGTCACTGTTACATCGAGCGGGTCTCCGGAAAACAGTGAGAAATCCGCGTCCTTGCCTACTTCAATGCTCCCAAGACGATTTGAGATTTCCAGAATCTCCGCTGCGTTAATCGTTATAGATTTTAACGCCTCATCGCGCGAAAGTCCTCCGCGCACCGCAACCGCCGCCGTAAGCGGAAGATACTGAATAGGAGTTTCGGGGTGGTCGGTGCAGATTGCAAGCCTTATTCCGTGCGCCGCCAGTGACGCAGGCGCGGAAATATCGTGATTCATAAGCTCAGGCTTGCTGCGGTCGCCAATCAGCGGACCCATAACCACGCGCGGAGCGTCCTCGGACAACTCATCGGCAATCAAAGCCCCCTCAGTGCAGTGAATCAGAACATAATTCAGCCCAAATTCCCGCGCGATCCGTACCGCCGTGAAAATATCGTCCGCGCGGTGACAGTGAAAATGCGCTTGCAGAGGTTCTTCCTTATTAAACAAAGGGAGCATTGCCTCGCATTTCGCGTCAAAATCGGGCTTTCCGCTCTCATCGTCCGTGCCCTTAAGACGTTGGTATTCGTCCCAATCCTCCTTGTAACGCACGGTTTTCCGGAGTTGTTCGCGGATAAGCGCGGCAGTTGCCATACGCGTAATCGGAGCTTCATCGCGGTCATTGTACGTATTTTTGGGATTTTCACCCAGCGCGAATTTTATACACGCGGGATTCTTGACGATCAACTTATCCACACGCTTTGAACCCGCAGTCTTGAGTATCGAAAAACTTCCGCCAATAGGATTCGCGCTTCCGACCCCCGTACACACTGTGGTAACGCCCGCTTGTGCCGCATCCTCAAAGCACCTGTCCATCGCGTTAATGCTATCAATCGCGCGCAATTGCGGAGTCACGGGGTCGGTGCATTCGTTGCCGTCGTCGCCCTCAAGCTGCATAGAATAGCCGTCGCTCCACATTCCGAGGTGACAGTGCGCGTCGATAAATCCCGGATATAGCGTCCGTCCCGCACCGTCGATTACGTCCTCATCAACCTCAACATATTCGCTCATATCGCCGATTTCGGTGATTATCTCTCCAAATCGGACGAATCCGTTCTCGTAGTCCTTGTTGGACATTGTTCTTATTTTGACATTCTTAATGACCATTTTTAAGTTTCGTACTCCTCGAAATATTTCACCAGCTTTGCGATTTCATCCGTAATAATGAAATCATTCGTATTCCCGTTGACCATATAAGTCGCGTTTTTCCGATAAATATCGGCGCGTTTGTTGTACAACTCGCGGAGTTGTTCAGGAGTATTGTTCACGACAAGCGGACGGTTGGAATCTCCCTTTATGCGCCCATAGCAAACCTCAAACGCAGTGTTGATGTATACGGAAAGCCCGACCTCCCGCGCGAATTTCGCGGTTTCATCGTTAAGCAGTGCACCGCCGCCTGTTGCTACAATGCTTCCGTTGGACAATTCGCGGATATATTTCGCTTCAAGCCGCCTGAAATGCGGTTCTCCGAATTGCTCAAAAATCTTTGGAATCGGCATTTTCTCCGCCGTGACAATGTACTTATCCAAGTCCACGAACCGCCGGTTCAAGGCGGAGGATAACATTCTCCCGATATGGCTTTTGCCACAGCCCATAAATCCGCATAGGTAAACGCTTTTCATACCAGATTCTCCATATCCGCGATAAGATTGTCAATATCTTCCTTTTTGTAGACCGCGTTATCCCAGATTTCGTGCGCCGCGACCGCCTGAAGCACCAACATAGCCATACCCGTCATTGCCGTACAGCCGCGCTCCCGTGCGGTCTTAGCGAGTAGCGTCTCTTTCGGGTTGTAAATCGCGTCAAACACGTAATTTACATTGTCCAGCACCTCAGGCAGACAGGGCATTCTGTCCGTTTTCGGGAACATTCCCACGGGGCAGGCATTCAACAACAAATCAAATTTTTGACTACTCAGATTCGCATTGCTCAGCCCGTTTTCGCCAATTTCCACTATTTTCACTCTCGCAGTTGGATTCAGAGCATTAATTTCCTCCACAGCCTTTTGCGCAAGCGGCAAATCCATCGGAAGCGCGGCGATAGTCAGTTCTCCGCCCTCGAGAGCGGTCTCGATTGCCATCATACGCCCTACTCCGCCACAGCCGATAAGCAACACCTTGGACTTCAGCGATGCGCCCAGCATCTGAATCGACTTGGTGAATCCTATACAATCGGTGTTGTAACCTACCTTGCGAGTACCGTTTTTCACGCAGTTTACCGAGCGGTAACGTTTTGCGCCGTCCGAAAGCTCGTCACAATATTCGATAATTCCCACTTTGTGTGGAATCGTGATATTAAACCCCTCAAATTCCGACAGGAATTCATATTTGGATTTCAACTCCTCGGGAGCTA
>CAYZQU010000018.1:0-8317 GCA_964480645.1 uncultured Ruminococcus sp.
GCTCCTCAACTCCGAGGGCAAGAAGATGGGCAAAACCGAAAAGGGCGCGGTGTGGCTCGACCCTAACAAGACCTCGCCGTTCGACTTTTTCCAGTACTGGAGAAACGTTGACGATGCGGACGTTATCAAGTGTCTGTATATGCTGACGTTCCTGCCCGTTGAGGAAATCCGCGAGATGGAGAAATGGAAGGGCGCGCAGCTCAACAAGGCAAAGGAGACCCTCGCGTTCGAGCTTACAAAGCTCGTCCACGGCGAGGAAGATGCGAAAAAGGCTCTGGACGGTGCGAAATCCCTGTTTGGAGGCGCGGGTAACACAGACAATATGCCGACCGCTTCCGTGGAAACCACTAACGGCAAAATCGGAATCCTTGACTTGCTCGTAAATACCAAGCTCGCTCCGTCCAAGCGCGAGGCAAGAAACCTCATCTCGGGAAAAGGAATCGCCGTAAATGATGAAATCATCTCCGACCCGAACGCGCAAATCGACCTTACAAATGAGGTAATCGTCCGTAAGGGCAAGAAAGTGTTCCTTAAAGTAACGAAAGCATAAAGGGAGGAATTATGGAAAACGCAAAATCGCGATCTCTGCTTGCGATTATTAACGCTGCTCTCACCGAGGACGGCACACTTCCGCAGGATTTTTCTCTGCCCGATGAGGAAAATTCAAGCGGACTGCGCTTCGCAGACGGCGCAAGTGATGGAATCGGAATCTATCATATAGGCGCGCCGCAAATCACGAACGAGATTCGCGAGTCTATTAAATCCGCCGTGGACGCGGCTTCACACAGAGATACCGAACGCGCCGAGGAGTTGTTCCGCGCGTTAAGTGAGAAAATCTCCGCAATACGCGCAATTGACGAGCTGCAGTCCTACATCATTGAGAATAAGGATTCGCTGAGCGCTCCGGATTTGTATGACTGTGCGGCGAAGCTGATGGTAAACTCAAGCAACCGCGAATGTGTAAAATTCGGAATGTCAATTCTGGAGCTGTTCAACATTGAAGACAATAAGCCGCTGGCAAACGCCGTGGAAACGCTTGGACAGTCCGATGAGTTCACCATATTCTCCTTGTTCATAATGTCGCGGTGGAAGAACGCAAACGAGCATATTTTCGCGTTGGCAAAGCGCGTTCACGGGTGGGGACGGATTCACGCGGTTGAACGTCTTGAACCCGAAACGGACGAAATAAAATCGTGGCTGCTACGCGAGGGCGTTAATAATGATGTTCTCCCCCCGTATTCGGCTCTCCCCTGCTGGAAAAAATCGGGCGCGGAAGAGATTTTGCAAAATCCCGATTTGTCCGATGAGGATTTCATGGCGATTGCGCGGATAATCGACGCGCTGTTGGACGAAGGTCCTTGCGCGGGAATCTCCGCAATTGAAAACCACGAGCAAATCCTCGCGGAGTTCCTGAATATTGCCAAAACGCGGACGCTCACGATTAACGAGTATGTAATTATCCGCAATATCCGTATAACGTTTGAGGACAATCCCGAAATAACGGATTTGTGTCAAAGCATTCTCAACACAGATAATTGCCGTGAGAGCTTGAAATCCAATATAACAGCGGTGGGAGCGGTCGCGCTTGCAAAAGACCTTGGCATTGATTTCAAGGACGATATTGTGAGTTTTCTGGAAACGGATTTCGGAAAAGGCTGCTACTTGTGCGGCGAATTAATGGACGATTCTCACCGCGCTCGGACAATTGATATTTTCCGTGAAAAACTGCCGTTTGACAAGCTGCTTGCCACACCCTCGGGAATTCAACCGCTCGGCGAAGACTTCCAAATTCACAATCAACTCAATACAATTGTTCAGGAGCTGAGGAATTATCCGCTTGAGGGTACGGATTTGATTGAGTTCTCTTTGAAATGCGGTCCTGTTCGCGACAGAATCCTCGCATTGAACGCTCTGCAAAGCTGGGTTAACATCAGGAAAACTCCGCTTGAAACGTTGCTCCCCGAAATATTTCATATAATTCAAAGGAGCATTCGTATCGAACCCGATAACAATGTTCGCGACAAAATGGAAAAACTCCTCAACGGGGAGTTTGACAACGATTAAGGAGGAAAATTATGTCAAGATTTGAATTTACAAAGAATCTGGAAACGGGAAACGCGATTATCGATAAGGAGCACAAAGAACTTATCGACGCGGTAAATCGTCTTATGGACGCCTGCGGCGACGGCAAGGTAAGCATTATCAACGAAACTATAAAGTTTCTGAATGATTATGTGAACCGCCACTTCACGCACGAGGAGCAGCTTCAGCAGAAAAGCGGCTATCCGGGGTTTACCCCTCACAAGGCATTCCACGATGGATACAAGAAAAAGCTCATCGAGATTACATCGGAAATCTCAAAGGATGGTCCTACCATCGCGGAAATGATGAAGCTCAACACCCATATCGGTTTTCTGATAACGCATATCAAAACCGAGGACAAAAAATTGGGCGCGTTTCTGAACAAATAAAAACGTCCGTAATCAGATAATAGAAATCCGCTTCCGACAAACACGGAAGCGGATTTTATTATTTGGCGAGACACTCTTTAAGGAATTTCATCAAATCTCCGTATTCCTCAAACGCAGGATACTGTGGATAATCTTTCTTGATTTGCTCGGTTGTTCTGAACAGGAATCCGAACTTGGAAGCCTGAATCATTCCCAGATCATTGAATGAATCTCCGCCCGCGATTGTTTCAAATCCGATGGACTGCAAGCCCTTTACGGTAGTAAGCTTGGATTTCTCACAACGCATTTTGTAACCTGTGATTTCGCCGTTCTCCGCAACATCAAGCGAGTTACAGAAAATGGTCGGCATACCGAGTTTTTTCATAAGCGGAGCGGCAAACTGTGTAAACGTATCGCTGATGATAATTACCTGTGACAGCGTTCTCAGCTCGTCAAGGAACTCCTTTGCGCCCGGCATCGGGTCGATTTTCGCAATGGTGTCCTGAATTTCTTTCAGACCAAGCCCGTGTTCCTTAAGGATTCCGATACGCCATTTCATAAGCTTGTCATAATCAGGCTCGTCACGCGTGGTACGCTTCAATTCGGGAATCCCGCTCGCCTCGGCGAACGCAATCCATATCTCGGGCACAAGAACGCCCTCTAAATCCAAACAAGTTATGTACATACATTTTCTCCTCTTAAGATTAAATTTACATTAAAATTATACCACTTCTACGGAAATTTGTCAACCCTTTTTTCACTTAAATTCATCAATAAAACGGTGGAATTTTCCACTGCACACTTCTCCCCTCGCGGGGATAGCCGCGCGGATTTCGTCCAGAACAGCGCGCGCCGCCGTTTCGTCCGAGAACTCGATTTCCAATTCGTAATCCGTAACGCCTAAGTACTCACTTAAATCGAGGTCGATTTCGCCGCCGTCAAACCTATGGATATTGCGCGTGGTTTTAAGCGCTCCCAATCGGAAAACATCGGGCAAATCCGCACCGGTAAGGAATTTCAGCCGCTCTGCCGATATGGATTCGGGAATCCCCTCAAGTTCCTCACAGAATTCCACACGCGAAAATCTGACCTCGGTGGGAAACTTCACTTGCAAAAAGCATTTCCCGTCCAGCTCCCGAACCCGCACTGTTATGTGCCTTTCGGACATCTCCAAATCGTCCGTGTCGTAGTAATGGTTAGTCTGGACTATGCACGTGAACTCATACATAGCGAGTATTTTCTCATATTCCGCTTGGGTGAGCATTATCTTGAATTCGTTTTCGATCTCTCTACTCATACATAACCGTCCAATCCTCGAACCGAGACCTCTCCCGAGCCTACCTCAAATTCCCCGTTCTCATCGCGGCAAATCAGGAATCCGTTCGGAGCGACATCCACGGCGGTCGCGATTCGTTCCCCATTCGGGGAAATGATCCGCACAGCGCGTCCGAGATTCACCAATCGTGCCTTGTATTCGTCATAGCAATCCGCAAATGTCATAGCCGCGCGGATTTTAACCGACTCCACCACCGATTCGAGCAGCTTTTCCCTGTCGGGAGCGAATCCGGTAAGCGACAACAGCGAACCCGCGTGAGGAAGATTTTGTGCACGGAAAAACTCCTCACTCTGAGAAATATTTATCCCGATTCCGCAAATGACATTCCGACAGTCACCAAAATAAACGCTCTCGCATAGAATACCACAGACCTTGCGATAAGCGACGATTATGTCGTTTGGCCACTTCAAACAAATCTGCGGCGGATTTTTAAGAGTTTTGCCAATAGCGTCGCAAACCGCGAGTCCGACGCGAGCCGTCAGGGTATCGCAGTCCGGAGGGTTCTTCAACAATACGGACAACGGCAGCATTCCCGCGTTTGCGGACCAATTATGACCGCGTCTTCCCCGCCCCGCCGTCTGGATTTTCGCGGTAACAGCCGTGCCGTCCGCAAGCTCGTTACAGTGGGATTTAAGATAATTATTTGTGCTATCGACTTCTTCTAAGTATATCAGACTTTGCATAGAATATCGTGGATTACTTCGTTTCCATCGCCATGATGTTCATCTTGATGTCGCCCGTTTCGGACAGCTCGATAATGCCGAATGTAGGCTTGTTATGATTTCGCGGACTGTCAAGACTTCCGGGATTCATCACGAAAACGCCGTCGATTATTTCGGTACGGTAAAGGTGGGTATGTCCGAACAACGCGATTTTACAGCCCTCCTTTTTGGCGGTGCTTACCAGCAGCTCCAACCCGTCATGGACTCCCATTGTATGCCCGTGACAGCAGAAAATCTTATATCCGCAGGCATGAACGATATGGGTGATTTTATGTTGGTTAAAATCGCAGTTTCCGCCTACATAAACCATAGGAATCTGAGGGTACAGCTTGTTAATATCGGCAAACTCATGTTCACCGTCGCCAAGGTGGATAAGCATATCCGCGTCGAGGTTCTTGTCAACCGCCGCTTTCATCGCGGCATAGTTCTTGTGAGTATCCGCAACTACCAAAATCTTCATAGTCATTTACCTTTCTGTATTGATATATATGATCATTGTTGTTTACTATTTGCCGATCTGCACGAAGTGAGCGAAGCGAACGAATGTGCGAGGCAATTTTATAGTGAACGGCAAAGTTATTTGACGTTTACTATAATACCATATATTATCATTATAACACATTTACCCCAAAAAATAAAGGGGTTTTTGGAATTTTTTTATCGGGAGGAACAATTATGAATCAGAACAACTTTGAAAAGCTCATAAACGCCGCCAGCGGAAAGCTCGGCACATCGCCCGAAAAGCTGAAATCCTCGCTTGAAAAGGGCGACATCAAGGCACTTTCGGCGTATCTGTCCAAAGCGGACAAGGAAAAACTTAAGATGGTTCTTCAGAACGAGGAGCTTATGAAAAAACTGAAGTCCGCGTCTAATCCCGAGGAAATGATGCGGATTCTGAAGAACAAATAATCTTAGGGAGGTGAGCGCATGGACAATATTGAGGACATTCTCCGTGCGCTGACGGAGGACGATGATTCGGATTCCGCGAACAGCGCGTCCGACAGCGGTTCGGAGGACGGCGGTCTGTTTTCGGGATTAGACCCCGAAATGCTGATCAAGCTGCTTTCGGTATTTGAAGCACTGAATCAGCCCAACGACAGCGAACGCTTTCTGATGGCATTAAAACCGCTGTTACGCGAGGAGAACCGTCCGAAAATCGACTCGGCGCTGCGGATGATGAAGTTGTTTTCGATCCTGCCGCTCCTGCGTGACGGCGGATTCCTGAACAAACTGCTTTAGAGGGGGGATTCAAATGGTGTGGAATTCGGCGCAAACGCCGCTATACCAAGCAGTAAGGGCGTATAATGAAAGAAAATATGAAGATTGCTCCGAGAGGCAATGCTCCAAGCCTCAATGCCCCGAGGAACACTCCGAAGAGCAGTGTTCCTCGGAACAGTGTCCCAAACCGCAATGCTCCGAGAAACAGCGCCCTGAGCCACAATGCTTTGAGGAAAAACACTCCGAACCGCAACGCTCCGAGAAGCAATGTTCCGAACCGCGTGAATCCGCGCACAAGCGAATACCTAATCCCCCGAAACCAAGCGGAATTGACCGCGATATGCTGTTGATTCTGATGGTAATTTTCATACTTCAAAGCGAAAAAGCAGACGAGGGACTGATTCTCGCTCTGCTTTTTGTGATGATGATGTAATTAATTGTCAATTGTGTGGTAAATTTCACGAAATTTTCGGTGATAAGGGCTTGAAATTTCCCCGAAAATATGTTATAATAAGTTGTTAAGTGATAACTGTGTATTTAACCTTATTGATTGTGAGGGCATAATCAATGTTTGATAAATTAAAAGAGGAAATCGCGTCCATAAAAGCCCGCGACCCCGCTGTACGAAGCGCGTGGGAGGTCATCTTCCTCTATCCGTCGTTTAAGGCGGTGAGAAGCTATCGCATAGCGCACTGGTTTCACGAGCGCGGACACTTCTTTATAGCGCGGTGGATCTCCCAACGCTCCCGTCATAAAACGGGAATCGAAATTCATCCCGGCGCGAAAATAGGAAAAGGTCTGTTTATAGACCACGGCGCAGGCGTAGTAATCGGCGAGACCACCGAAATCGGCGACAACTGCACGCTTTACCAGAATGTAACCCTCGGCGGCACGGGAAAGGACGTTGGAAAACGTCACCCCACCCTCGGAAACAATGTTCTTGTAGGCGCGGGCGCGAGGGTTCTCGGACCGTTCAAAATCGGCGACAACTCCAAAATCGCCGCGAACGCCGTGGTGCTTGAAGAAGTTCCACCCAACTGTACCGCTGTGGGCGTTCCCGCGCGAATTGTCCGCAAAAACGGCGTGCGCGTGTGCGAATGTGACCTCGACCAGATTCATATTCCCGACCCTGTGTCACAGCTTATATGCGAACAGCAAATGCAGATTGACAGGCTGAAAGCTGAGCTTGAGGAGCTTAAGAAACAAACAACGGAGGAAAAACAATGCGAATCTACAACACAATGACAAGACAGAAAGAAGAACTTGTTCCCATTACTCCCGGGACGGTGAAAATATACTGCTGCGGACCGACGGTATATAACCTGATTCACATTGGAAACGCCCGTGCGCTGTGCGTTTTCGATACACTCAGACGTTATCTGGAATTTCGTGGATATAACGTGTTCTATGTACAGAACTTCACCGATGTGGACGATAAGATCATCAAAAAAGCCAACGAGCTTGGCAAAACAGCCTCCGAGGTCTCCGAGAACGCGATAAAGGAGTATTTCACGGACGCTCAGGGTCTGAACGTCCGCGCGGCTGATGTTCACCCAAAAGTCACCGAAAATATGGAAATCATTATAGATATTGTCAAGACGCTTGTGGACAAGGGTTACGCGTATGAGGCGGACGGCGATGTGTATTTTGAAACCTCAAAATTCCCCGAATACGGAAAATTGTCGCATCAACCGCTGGACGACCTTAAAGCGGGCGCGAGAATCGAAGTCGGCGAGAAAAAACGCGACCCGATGGATTTCGCGGTCTGGAAAGCCGCTAAGCCCGGCGAGCCGTACTGGGATTCGCCGTTCGGCAAGGGACGTCCGGGCTGGCATATTGAGTGTTCGGCAATGTCGCGGCATTACATCGGCGATACGATTGACATTCACGGCGGCGGAAGCGACCTGATTTTCCCGCACCACGAGAACGAAATTGCCCAGAGCGAATGCGCAACGGGTTGCGCGCTTGCCAATATCTGGATGCATAACGGAATGTTGAACATTGACAACAAAAAAATGTCAAAATCTGCGGGGAATTTCTTTTTTGTGCGGGATATGGCAGCGAAATTCGGTTACGAGCCGATTCGGTTTATGCTCCTTTCCGTTCATTATCGCGGACAGCTTAACTACACACTTGATGTAATCGAAAGCAGTAAAGCGGCTCTGTCGCGGCTGTACACCTGCCGTGACGCGATGGCAAGGGCGTTGGAAACCGCAAAGGACGGCGACGCGTCGGAAATTACCCGTGAAAACGTCAAGTCAGCGCGGGACGCGTTTATCACCGCGATGGACGATGATTTCAACACTGCCGACGGAATCTCGACAGTATTTGAGTTGGTACGGAAAATCAACACCGCGCTCTCCTCCCCCGAAATCACCAAGGGTGATGTGCAAACGTATCTTGACGAGTTCAACGCGCTGACGGGCGTTCTCGGACTGATGTATAGCAAGACAGACGACGAGATTCCCGCCGAGGTTACAGAGCTTATCGAACAGCGCAAGGCGGCGCGCAAGGCAAAGAATTTCGCTCTCGCGGACGAGATTCGGGATAAAATCACGGCATTGGGCTATATTGTCGAGGAAACCCGCCAA
>CAYZQU010000018.1:8327-14319 GCA_964480645.1 uncultured Ruminococcus sp.
TAGTCTCCAGAGCTTTGCCGTCCCGCGGTTTCCCGCGGTTTGCCTTTTGGGTTTTTGAAAAAGATTTTAGCCGCAGTTACGGTGGCTCTATTGATAACGCTTTCCGGGTGCAGTGGTAACAAAAATTACCAATTGCACAATTATGATTTCAGTTCAATGACTATGGACTTTCCACAGCTTCAATCGCCGAAATCAGGAGATACAATCGCGGTGATTGATACCGATATGGGAGAAATCCGTGTGAAATTGTTCCCGGAATACGCGCCAAATACCGTGGAGAAGTTCGTAAATCTGGCAAAAGCGGGAAAATACGATAATATCCCCATTCCGACGGTTTACCCCGATACACTGTTCCTGACGGCTGGATATTCGGTAGGCGATGGAAAATTCACCGGACATGAAAGTGACGATGAATTGATTGAAAACGAGCTTTCCACTGAAATGTGGCCGTTTCGCGGAGCTTTGATGTCCTACTCCGAGGAGGAGGGAAAAAGCGACGCGCGATGGTTTATGTGCAATGTGGACAAGGAAAACCTCACAAAATCCGCGATTGAGGAACTGAAAAGCAACACATGGAAGTTCAGTGAGGAAGAAACGCAGAACAAAATAAATACGCTGTTCGACAAGTTCTATGAATACGGCGGAGTGTTCGGCTTCGCGGGACAGGCTACCGTATTCGGTCAGACCTACAAAGGCTTTGATGTGGTGGAACGTCTTACAAATATCCCCGCGGATTCGGAAACGGGGCTTGTTACCGAGATTCATCACATCAAAAGCGTGAAAATTTCCGAGTTCAAGTCAGGCGATGAGGTTGAAGATTTCCCGCCGTATGTTCACGAGGAATCCCAAAACAGTTCCACACAATAAAAGAAAGGATTTATATTATGAAAACAAGTAAAAAGGCTATGATATGCGGTATTCTGGCGGCGATTACGCTGCTTGCCGCGTGCGATAATTCCACAAGCTCCGGTGATTCGGGGACTTCAACCTCCGAAAATTCCGTAAATCCCCCTTCCGAAAGCACAAGCTCTGCGGAAACAAGCTATCCCACAAATGATGAGGTCGGAATCACAAGCTCCAAGCCGCGTGAGATTGAGGGCTTCGAGGGCAATGTCAAGCCCGTAACTCCAAAGGCGGGAGACCTTATCGCAACCTTTGAAATCGAAGAATACGGCACAATCAAAGCGGTGCTGTTCCCCGAGGCTGCTCCGATAGGCGTGGAAAACTTCCAAAAGCTCTGTGACGCGGGATTCTATAAGGGTCTGAAAATCCACCGTGTGATGAAGGACTTTATGATTCAAGGCGGCTCGAAAACAGGTGATGGAGCTTCCTCAAAAGACGCAATGGTAAACGGCGGCGAATTCGGAATCGAAACGGCTCAGAACGCGCGTAATTTCTATGGAGCGTTGTGTTATGCGAATTCAGGCGGAATGAACTCCTCACAGTTCTATATCGTCAACAAGAAAACGTCAAATGACATAAAAACCGAATTTAATGCAGAGGTGTATAAAAGTCAGATAGAACAAGGCAGGCTGGCAATCAAACAGGCGGAAGATGAGGGCGATTCCACAAAAACCGAAACCGCGCGCCAGAACGTTCAGTATCTGCAGAATCAGCTTGACTGGGTCGAAGGTATGACCGATGAAATCAACAAAAAGTACACCGAGGAGGGCGGCGTTTATTACCTTGACGGCAATTACACCGTTTTCGGACAGGTTTACGAGGGATTTGACGTGCTAGACGCTATTTCAAAGGCGAGAGTCGGCGACAACGGCAATAAAGAGATATCCAAGCCGGTTGTTCCGATTATCATCAAGAATGTGACCGTAACAGCTTATGACGGCACTGAGCCGACGGGTGATTCGGACAATTCCGCCGATTCGGGCAATTCCACGGCTTCAGAACCTGCCGATGAGAGATAAATCAATAAAACGGAGGTAAACGTTATGAAACTTAGAAATGTATTTCCGTGTGTTGGATTAGCCGTGTGCCTGCTGTTTTCGGGGTGCAAGGGCGGCGGAGAGCCGGGGAATATCGCCGATGAGATGACGTTTAAGGACGGCGACAAAATCGCCGAGATAATCATCGAGGGTTACGGAACAATGAAAGCGAAGCTGTTCCCGGATATAGCTCCGAATGGAGTCAATAACTTCATCAAGCTTGCCGAGCAAGGCTATTATGACGGGCTGAAAATTCATCGCGTTATGAAGGATATGTGCATTCAGGGCGGTTCGCTGAACGGCGACGGAACAGGCGGCGAGGCGGTTGTCGGAACAAACGGCACATTCCCGATTGAAACGGACGTCAACGCGCGGAATTTCTACGGCGCGTTGGGCTATGCGAATATAAACGGCGAGAATACCACGCAATTCTACATTGTAAATTGCAAAAAGCAGACGGATCTCGCGAAAATTTCCCCCGATAAGGCACGGGAATATGCTTCATCATGTTCCTCCGGTTTGGAAAGTCTTGAGGATACCGACCCAAGTTACGCACAGCTTAACGCGCAAGGAACGTACTACACTAACCTCGCGGAGATGATTTCCAAGGCGACCGAAAAAGTAACCGAAAAGTATGCGACAACGGGCGGTTATCCGCTGTGGGACGGCGGTTATACCGTATTCGGACAGGTTTTTGAGGGTCTGGATGTGCTGGACGCGATTTCAGAAACGAATGTGACCACGAACAATTCCGGTGAGCTTTCGCGTCCAACTAATGACATAATCATTGAATCCGTGAAGATAACGGAATATGTAACTCCCGAACCCGAACCCGAGGAAACAACATCCACCAAGAAAAAACGCACATAAGTACAATTTCAGTTGACAGTGTACAGTGTACATTTGACAGTTTATGGCGCGGCTTACGCCGCGATATTAAGATTGTATCCGAGTGGAAACATTTGTCCACTCGGATACAATTTTAATAATGTCCGCGAAGCGGACACATTAACTGTCAACTGTACACTTTACACTGTCAACTAATTCACAGTCCGTACTCGACAATCCGACCGAGTGCGTCCAGAGCCGCCTTGCGTTCGCTCTCTGAGAGCCGACCGCCGTCACGCGTGCGAAACCGCGCCGAAACCGTCCAATAATCACCGCTCGGCTTGACTTTAACGCAGTATGCCTCACAGGTCTTTTCCGCACCGTCCATAACGTAATTCACCACGGTTTTGTTCGTTTTTCCGTTTATCAACATAAGCGCCTGAGTCTTTTGGGAATCGTGAAGCTCCGCGAGATAACCGTTTCGGAATGTCCGTGAACCGTTTAATACAGCCGTTTTGCCGTCCTCGGAGTTCGTCATTCCCGAGCCGTTCTCGGTGATTTTCAACAGCGGAACATCGGACGTTTTCTCGCTTACCGAATCGCAGAGCAGGTCAAGCAGTGTTGTTTTCGGGGAAACACCGGATTCGTGCGCGTTTTCAATAACGGAAAGCGGCTTCTCGGCGGACGTAATTCCCTCGGTGAAGTGCAGTTCGGTAATCGCGGCAGCGTTATCCGCACAGCAAACCAACATATTAAGACTACATCTCATATCGAAATAAAGGGTTTTCAAAACCTCCACTGCGGACGCTCCCGAAAAGCCGTTTCCGAGAATCAGCAGTTTAGTTTCGCTCATATAGATTTTCTTACCGTCAATAAGCGAGAGATTGTCCACCGCCTCCGCGAGTGTATCTCCCTCGGAGGTCACACGAATCACGTTCTCCTGTGACGCGTCGATGGTGTCTCCCCCGCTGCCGCCGCTGCTGAACAAAAGTGCCGAAAGCTTATATCCACCGTCATAATCCACCGCCAGAGCCTGAATTATCGCGCGGTTTCCCAACTCGGTGGAGTCCGAACAGCCCGTGAACATCGCGCATATCAGTATTAATGCCAATAATTTCCTCATTGTGCCGCCTCGCTTTCCTTTGGTGGATTCTGAGCGCGTATTACCGCTCTCAGCGCGCATTTCGCGCTTACAAGCATCAGTCCCGCGCGGACTGCCGCTCCGAGTACCCAGAACGCCGCAAGAAGCCCGTCCAGCCGCTTGAAGAACGCTATGTCCGCAAGCGACGCGGTCGCCAGAATCGGATATTCGCAAAGTCCATATACCTGCCGCAATACCAGACAATTCATCGCGAGAACACCCAGCGTCCCCACCGCCGAAAACAGCGCGAACAACAGCACACAGCGCGCCCGCGTCGTGGTTTTCTCGGTTTTGACATACGGCAAAAGAGCTGCGAATATCAGGTAGTCTCCGCCGCGTGTAAGGCGGTTTATTACGTCCATGATAAGGTTCGTGAAATCGCCCTCCTCGTCCATTGCCGCAAGAGATTCGGTGGTAATCTGCGGGATTGAGCAGAGCATTACCGCAACTGTGACGATTCCCGCGCAAATCAGAACTATGGACGATGTTCGCGCGAGGGCTTCAACGCCCATATAAGCCGCGTATATCGCGAACGCTGCCGCGATAACAAGCATAATCCACAGAGTGCCGCCGTTCCTGATACTCTTAACCGAAAATTGAGCCGTGTTAAACAACGTATGCGTTGCCGCGAGAATAAGCAGCACAGCCGCTCCGATTGCTCCCGCCCAGCCGAAAAATTTGTTCTTCTTCCAGACCGAGCGATGAAAATTGCTTCCCTCGAACGAATAGATTATCACGGGCAGCGCGAGTAGGAATCTCACAGCTTCGGATATTAAAAGTGCCAACGCGGATTCCGATGCCGTTCCCGCGGACGTGCGTGGATATACCATCTCCGCGCTGAACCGCGAAAGCATAAGCATACAGAAAAGCTGTTGGGGGCTTATTTTTACGTTATTAGTCATAATCTGCTCCATTCAGGCTCTGGACGGTCACATCACCCTTTGCCATCTTTTTCCACCCCGCGCGGACGAGCATATCCCGCATTGCCTTGGTAGAAAACGGAGAAATCGGCGCCATATACGGAATTCCGTAGGTGTTAAGCGAACACATCTTGATAAGAACAGCTCCCGCCACAATCGCAAGACCATACATTCCGAACAGTCCGCCCGCGATGATATACATAAACCTCAGCACAACAATTTTCTCGTACATTGTGGGAACTACAAAGCTGCACAGTCCCGAAAGCGCGACTATCAACACCATAGGCGCGCCGACAAGTCCCGCCGAAACGGTGATGTCTCCGATTACGAGTCCGCCGACTACACCTATCGCGTGACCGATCGGGCGCGGCAGACGAATCCCCGCCTCGCGGAGAATCTCGTACATAAAGTGGATAAACAGGCACTCCACCATAAGCGAGAACGGAGCGGTCTGTTCCGCGGCGGCGAGATTCAGTATCAACGCCGAGGGCAGCATTTCAGGATTGTAACTCGCAATCGCAACGTATGCTCCGGGAAGAAACAGCGTTATCAGATACGCAATCACGCGTACAAGACGGATAAAAAAAGCGTAAAATGGCTTTTGCGTGTAGTCGTCCAGCGTCTGAAAGCTCTCGATAAACAGGTGTGGAACAATCAGTGCGAACGGCGTTCCGTCAACGAGAATCCCAACGCGCCCCTCGTACAGCTTTGCCGCGAACGTATCGGGACGCTCACAGGCACCGCATTCCGAAAAAAACCAGCCGCCGTCACCCTCAAGGTACGGTTGAATATAACCGCTCTCAAGAATTGTGTTCAGCTTAACGGATTTCAGCCGTTTCTTTACATTCTCAAGCAACTTGGGAGATACCTTATCCGAGATGTAGCACAAACAGATGTCCGTATTGGAGCGGTCGCCGAGAGTCTGCATTTCAAACACAAGGGTCGGAGACTTAATCCGTCGGCGGATAAGGGACATATTTGTACGGATTACCTCCACAAATCCCTCACGGCTTCCGCGGACGTTCAGCTCGGAGCTTGGCTCGTCGATTCCGCGTGATTTATACCCTTGAACGCCTATTCCGATTGCTCCGGGACAGCCGTCTACCAATATAGCCGCGAATCCCGACTGAACCTTTAACACCAAATCTCCCAGAGATGTAAGG
>CAYZQU010000019.1:0-11234 GCA_964480645.1 uncultured Ruminococcus sp.
TGCACCAGTTTCAGTTTATCATTCGCTTGACTGCAATTCAATGAAATTATTTATAATGTATATGACATAATCCCTTATCATAAAATATTTCTGACTTTTTGTAAAATATACTTGACAAAATCAAAAATATATGTTACAATACAATTACGAGGTGAGGATATGGCGAAAAATCTCAAAATGAAGTCCGCGCGCGCCGCTCTGGACTTGTCCCAAGACGAACTTGCAAAAAAGGTTCAGGTCACGCGCCAGACAATCTCCGCCGTGGAAAACGGCGACTACAATCCTACAATCAACTTATGCATAGCAATATGCAAGGCTCTCGGCAAGACGCTTGACGAGCTTTTCTGGGAGGAGGAACCCAAATGAGCCTGAAATCTTTTGACAAATTTTGCGAAAACCTGATTCTCGCCGAACCGGGCAGCAAGCGTGACAAAGAAGTGTTCGATGAACGACAAAAGCAAATCCGCTCTAAGCTCGGAATTGAAGCGATGACCATCTGTCTGATAAGTATTTTTATCAATGCAATGTTCTGGGAAATTTTCGTGCGTTGGTCGGAAAACCAATTCGCCGCAAATCTGCTGATAGGAATGCTATGTGCGCTTTATTTTTTGATTCGCTGTGCCGCGAAAGGCTGTCTTGCAACAATTGGCGACAACAAAATTGTCCAAAAGGGCACTTTAATAGTGACAAGTGTTGTATGTACGCTGAATCTGATACGAAACTTGTTCACAACTATTGATGATGGAATTTTAACCGAGGACGGCGTATTCTCTGATGAATTTATATTCACGCTTACATTTTTAATAGGTATTATCTCTTCGGTTTTCTCATTATGTGTAATTCGCCATACGGAAAAATCTACGGAAAGCGAGGAATCAAAATGAGCCTGAAATCCTTTGACAAATTCTGCGAAAAGGTAATTAACGGCGAATCCGTTCAGCAAAAGGAAATCTTTGACGAACGGCAGTCCATAGTGCGCTCGAAAATCACGATTCGCGCGCTGTGGGCATTCATCATTATGGCGGGTATCAACCTTATTATAATGGAGTGCGGTCCGCAATGGTGCGAAAGCTGGGTACTCTCTACGGCTCTTTTCGGCGCGGCAGCGTATCTGTACTGGGTAATCGCCAATGCGCGGCAAGGCACGCTGTTCGGGGTGAACGGAACTTCCCCTGTCGCGCTGCAAGCGGGTTATCTTATCGGTTTTGCGGCGGTTGTTCCGTTAATGTTCATTCTGGACTCCGAAGACCACGCCGATTTCTTCACGAACTTTTTTATCCGAAACGGAATGGTTTCGGAATACCTCATTTCGGTTCTTTCCTGCCTTATTCTGCTTATCGCGGGAATCGTTATGGCGGTGAATATTCGGAAATACAAACGAGATTCCGATAGAGAAGATTTTCACAAATAAAATCGCGGCGCGGAAAAATCTCCGCGCCCCTGTTATGTCTATTCATTCACAAGTCCAACAATCCAGTTAAGCCAACCCTTTACACTAGAAGCTCGACGCACAAATGTACTATTACTTTCAACTTGGTATAGTCCAAATCGTTTCATAATTTCAACTATCTCATTAGTAGAGGGCATAATTCCTTTTTTAAAATAATATCTCAACGCCTCATTAAAGACACCATGTGACAATATACGACTACAATATGCCAACTGCCTTTTCTTAAATTCCAAATTTAGAATACATCGTCCTATTTCGCTAATGGAATAGAACGGAACGCCACTCTTTCTCACCTTTTCTATAAGACCTAAATAAAGTGCTGCGTCAGTATAATAATTTGTTTGCCGAGCATCAAAATCATAATTTTCAGTAACTGCAGTTCGATTTAATTCTTGTTCGTTAAGCAACTCACACAAATTGATTATGCGCTCAAACTTATCGGCTTGTGGAAATGGAACTTGTGGTTCTTCTATCAACACAACACTATCCAACACACCCTGTATATCTAAAACCGATATTTCCGTATCTTCAATAGAATAATTTCTCTGTTTTACAAGCTGCAAAGAATTATAGTTGTATATATCATTAAATATATATTCATACAAGTGATAAAAACCATTAGAATAGACAAGAAAAATGGGCTTTATAGGTTTTGTCACGCGGCTTTGCCATACTCGAAAAGGATAATAAAGTTGTCTTATCAGAAAATCTTCTGAAAGATCCCGTTTTGCTTCCAGTAATGCCAAACATGAAACTCCCTCATATGCAGCGTCTATTTCAATTTGAGAACCATTTACATCAATCCAATGATTAAAACCGTATTTTGTATCTCCAATATTAAACGAAAAGGCTCCCGAACCCATTCGACCGGAAACAGTAGCAACAATATCGTTGTCCTCCATAAAGTCAGCAATGATTCCCGATGCAATGGCGCAATTTAATGCAATTGTTTCACTTGAAATACTACTAACATTTAGGCTCTGTATATATGTAGGTAAAGTAACTTTTGTTATTGTAGAATTATCAGCTTCAAACTTATGATATGCATCAAAATGAGAAATCGTATAATCACCACGTGTTATCGGAAGTATAGTTAACCCATTATTCGAAAAAATTTCAGGCAAATTATTTGTATGGTCAAATTTTACCATTAGTCTAGGTTCACGATATTCTTTTATCTGTGTCGCGGATATATTAAAGAAACCATCTTCTTCAATTCGGCTCAATATGTTATATTTATCAAATAATTGCTCCCACGCCGCATTATTTGAATTTGTTTTACTCATAGTTTCTCACTACCACCTCATCAACATCTCCACGCCCCTTTGCCACAGAGTTTATGGCTCTTTTGGCTTGAACTGTAATAATTTTATAAGCAGCATACTGTTCACGAATGAAATCCGTCGCCGAATTTGATAACATAAATTTAATACCTCTTGCGTTTAACTCATCGCAACACTTACGTAATCTAATTTGATCATCTTGGGAAAATCCTCCTCTCGAATAACCTGTAAAACTGGATGTATTAGATATGGGATCATATGGTGGATCAAGATATACAAAGGTGCCTTTAGGAATATTTTTTATAACTTCTTCATAATCAGTAGAGGTAAAATGTATTTCGGCACTGTTTAGGTATACACTTACAGCACGCAAAACAGGAGCATTAACAATATTAGGGTTCCGATAATTTCCAAAAGGTGAATTAAATTCACCTGCATTATTCACACGATATAATCCATTATAACAAGTTTTATTTAAATAAAGTATTCTGGCAGCTTTCTCAACATCTGTCAACTGACTATATTTTTCTCTATCCCTATCCCAATCCCTTACAGAATAAAAAAAATCAGGTTCATTCTTATAATTAGAAAGAGTAGAAATTAATTCTTCCACATTATTTTTTATTGTAGTGTATACTTGTATCAATTCACTATTTATGTCATTTACATAAGCTTTACTCGGTTGCAAACTAAATAGCATTGCACCACCACCAATAAATGGTTCACAGTAAGTTGTAATTCTTTTCGGAAGCAACGGTTTAAGCGTATCTAATAGCTGCCTTTTTCCGCCAACCCATTTTACGACAGGAGCAACCAATTTGTTCTTCTTCATTTTACAACGCTCCTTTTAAAATATAATATTACTATACATATTATATCACATATCTATTAAAATGTCAAGGCTTTATCTTTATAGACACCAAATAGCGGCGCAGAGAAAATCCGCGCCGCTGTTGTTTTCAAAAATGACTCCATCGATAAGCCGGGTTCTGTCGTGTATGATCATCTATCTAGCTCCGTTGTTGCCAACGGAATCAAGCCGCCTTTCAACGGGGCGCGCCGAGCAGACGCGTTATTCCCCGCACCAATCGGCGTTGCATCGAATAGGGTTTACATGGCGGTACGCTCTCGCGCACCCCGGTGAGCTCTTACCTCGCCTTTCCATCCTTACCGGTGATAAGCCGGCGGTATATCTCTGTTGCACTTGCCCTAAGGTCGCCCTCGGCTGACGTTATCAGCTATCCCGCTCTGTGATGCCCGGACTTTCCTCATGACGCTCTCGCGCCCCGCGATCATATAATGAAGTCAATTTCAGTTGACAGTGTATAGTGTACAGTTGACAGTTAATGTGCGCGTTCCGCGCTTTATTTGGATTGTATCCGAGTAGAAACACTTATCCGCTCAAATACAATCAAAACAGTGTCCGCGAAGCGAACACATTAACTGTCAACTATCAACTGTATACAGATTATCGTTCTGTATTTTAATTTTACCATATTTTATTGAAAATGTCAAGCCTTTTTCGTATATTCCGCGTTTATTGCAACAAAATGTATAAATATGGTAATATAATTCACAAAAAATTCACAAAAAACTCCTTGACAAATTCGCAGATACATCTTATAATTAAAATATACTGAAAAGGGAAGGTACAAAGAGAATGGAAAAATTTACAGTGGAAAATTGGCACGAACAATTTGTAACCGAGGAATATAATGAAAACGGAATTCTTACAAAATTTGAGATTAACGCTCCGGAAAACTTCAACTTCGGTTATGACATAATAGACAAGTTCGCCGAGCTTGAACCGAATCGCCGCGCTCTGTTATGGGTCGACCTCGAGGGCAACGAAAAGCGGCTTTCCTTCGGGGATCTGTCGCGGCTATCCAACAAAGCGGCGAACATGTTTCTGAAAGCGGGTATCAAAAAGGGAGACTGTGTACTGCTTCTGCTGAAACGGCACTATCAGTTTTGGTATATCCTCGCGGCTCTGAACAAAATCGGTGCGATTGCGATTCCCGCGACCGCTCTGCTTACCCCGAAAGACCTGCTCTATCGCATAAACGCCGCCGACGTTAAGGCGGTGGTTTCCACGCACAGTGGAGATGTTCCCGAATTTGTAGAGGAAGCCGAAAAAGAGGCGGATCACAAAATCGTCAATAACTTCATTGTCAACGGTCAACGTGAGGGGTGGGTTGATTTTGATGCGGAAATAGAGAAATATCCCGATACGCTGGAGCGAATCCCTACCAAGTCCGACGAGCTTATGCTGATGTATTTTACATCCGGCACTACCGGATACCCCAAAATGGCTGTTCATGACCACAAAATGGCTCTGGCGCATATTCAGAACGCCAAACACTGGCAGAAAGTCGACCCCAAGGGAATCCACCTCACGATTTCCGACACGGGCTGGGCAAAAGCCGCGTGGGGAAAAATCTTCGGGCAGCTTTCAATGGGCACTTGCATTTTCGTGTATGATTTCGACAAGTTCATTCCCGCGAATATGCTGAAGATGATTGAGAAGTACAAAATCACGACGCTCTGCGCGCCGCCCACAATGTTCAGGTTCTTTCTTGCGGAGGGAATCGAGAAGTACGATTTGTCGAGTCTTACCTACTGCAACATCGCGGGGGAAGCTCTCCAGCCCGAGGTATTCAATCAGTGGTATGAAAAGACGGGACTGAAGCTGATGGAGGGATTCGGGCAATCCGAATCGACCTGCATAATCGGCAATCTCATCGGAACAACTCCCAAGCCCAGCTCTATGGGCAAGCCGATGCCGCTTTATAATGTCGATCTGGTGGACAAAGAGGGAAATTCCGTTCCTGCGGGAGTGGTAGGTGAAATTGTCATTAAGGGCGAATACTGCAATACTCCCGGGCTGTTTCGCGGATATTACCGCTCTCCAGAGCTTACCGACAAGGCATGGCACGACGGTATGTACCACACGGGCGACACAGCCACTCGCGACGAGGACGGTTACTACTGGTATGTAGGCAGAAACGATGATGTAATAAAGTCTTCGGGATACCGTATAGGTCCGTTTGAGGTGGAAAGCGTTCTCTCAGCGCACCCGGCGGTTCTGGAGTGCGCGGTTACGGGCGCGCCGCACCCGATTCGCGGTGAAGTGGTAAAAGCTACCATAGTCCTCACCGAGGAATACAAGGACAAGGCGGGCGAGGAGCTTGTCAAGGATATCCAGAACTACGTCAAGCACAACACCGCGCCCTATAAATATCCCAGAATCGTGGAATTTGTGGACGAACTTCCCAAGACCGTAAGCGGCAAGGTTCGCCGCGCCGAAATCCGCAAGAACGACTTCGAAAACGCGAAGAAATAACGAGGTAACAATATGAGGAAATTAGGATTGGTGGGTGGAATGGGTCCCGAATCGACCATTCCATATTATCATGACATAGTTTATGGTGTACAGGAAAAAGTCGGGAAAAATTATTTTCCGAATTTAACCATTGAAAGCGTTAATGTGTTTGACGTTTTGCACCTTTGCGGAGAACAAAAATATGACGAATTGACAGATTACCTTTTACAAGCAATCAATAATCTGTCGAAAAGCGGTGCTGATTTTGCCGCTTTATCTGCAAATACCCCTCATATTGTATTTGACAAGCTGCAAGAACTATCGCCGATTCCGCTAATCAGTATTATTGAATCCACCTGCAAAGAGGCTGAAAAGAGGAATCTAAAGAAAATCGGTTTATTGGGAACTGTTTTCACTATGACAGGGGATTTTTTCAAGCAGCCTTTCTCTTGCAGAAATATTGAAATTGTTGTACCCTCCGATGCGGAAATGGAATACGTCAATCAAAAAATTTCATCGGAATTGGAGCACGGCATTATAAATAAAGTAACCTTGGAATCTTTTACAAAAATCATATCACGTATGAAAACGGAAGAAAACATAGAAGCTGTTATTCTTGGCTGCACAGAGCTTCCTCTTTTGCTGAATGATAAAAACAGTCCCGTTCCTTGCTTGGATACAATGCAAATCCATATTCGGGACATCATCAATGAAATTTTGAAATAAACTTCCCCTCTCCCCCGGTTGAGAAAGATAGAAAATCGGACGGAAATAAAATCCGAATTTTGATAAAAAATGCAAAAAAACACTTGACAAATCGAAAATGGCGTGATATAATATAATTACACGAATGATGATTGTATCAAACTACACTCACAAAAAATTTCCCCCGCGACTGCCATCGCGGGGGCGGTTTTTCACCCTTTTTGCGGTTACTTTCTACCGTCAAGCCATTTGTTAATGTAATGTGATAATACGTTAGCTATTACGGTATACACGAATGATATAAATTGTATCATTTGCACTCACCTCCTTCCGCATAGCGTCCGGAAGTAATTGGCAAGTATATTATAACACAAATGTCGAATTTTGTCAATAAAAAGCCCTCCGAAAACGGAGGGTTTTATTGTTGTTATGCGAGAAGATGGCACGTTTAACGCAATCCCGCGCCACTGTCCCAACAGCGAGAAGTTTTTGACCCGAATTCACACCATATTGGAACAGGGATTCCAAAGTGGCTAGCCCCTTTGGCAGGGGGGGTCTGGGGGGACGGAGTCCCCCCATAGTAGTGGGTTATTTGGACTTCTGCTCCCAGTGGGCTAGGGTTATGGTCTCGAAGCCCTTGGGGGACAGGATAGGTCTGGAGATACGCTCCATTGTTTCGGGGGAGAGCTTGCGATTTTTGGCGAACTCCGCACCCGCTTTGGTAATATCCGCAAGATAGCCCTCGCGCTGACGCTTTGCCTTTTCGGTGATAAACAATTCCCCCTCTGGACACATAATCGCCGTGTAATGTCCATCGCCACAGATGAGGTCGTACTCCTTAAGCAAGGCGGGGTACATGGGTTTGGCGTCCACGTAACCGCAGGTGGTAATGACTACCAGCCGCTTTTCGTGCATACTCTCGTCACGCAACTCGTGGAAGGACGCGTTTTTATCCTCCACCAGATTGCCCATATACGGCAACATAAACGGCAAACACCTGTCGGTCATAGCCTTAAGCCCGCTCGGCATTCCGAAAAAGTACAGCGGAAAGCTCTCGATTACAATATCCGCGCGCTCGATTTTCCCGTACAGCTCCTGCATATCGTCCTTTATCACGCAATGCCCGGGAGTTTTGCTCCAACACGAAAAGCACCCCACGCACGGCTTGATGTCCAGCTTATAGAGATTGACATACTCAACCTCGGTATCGCTCGGAAATCCCGCCAGAAACGCTTTTGTGATATTCAATGTATTGGAGCGTTCCAACTTGGGACTTCCGTTCAAAACCAAAACATTCATATTTTCTCCTTTTTTTAATAGCAAATCGAGAACCACGCACACCTCCGGTGTGCGTTCGCTGAGCTTTACCTCACACCGCTTACGCGGTGTTCGGCAAAGCTCGCGTTCTCGATTTGCCATTCACTCGGGTAGGTAGCTGTGAATTAGCAGATTTTATTTGCGCTCATTATCAATTTGCCGTTCACTCAGATAGGCGGCTGTTTGCGCTGACTGAGGTACTTATCCATAAACAGCATCCTTATCCATTGAAGTGAAAAGCATACTGCCCTTTGCTTTGACAACATCTCCTACGGAAATCACAGCCGAAAACTCGTATGCCGCCGCGCTTGCCATTGTGCAATTCACTTTAATTGTCAGCGTATCTCCGGGGATTACGGGTTTCAGGAACTTGAAATCACGTACCTTAAGAAGAACATACAGCTTGTTTTCATCATCTGCCGCCCCGTCAGGCGCAAAGACGGAACTTTGCGCAGTTGCCCCAAAGGGCGGCACGGATGCCGCCCCACTAAGGGCAACAGGCGCAATCACCAGACTGCACAACTGCGCCGCGCACTCGATAATCAGCACACCTGGCATAATCGGCGCTTCGGGGAAATGTCCGACAAAATACGGCTCGTTTACCGAAACATTCTTGATTCCGACGGCGGAAACGTTAGGCTCAAGCTCCGTCACGCGCTCAATCATCTGGAACGGCGGACGCTGTTTAATGCGCCGATTGATTTCGAGCAGATTCATCATAAGCTCAGTCCTCCGTCCAGCACGATAACCTGTCCCGTGACATAATCAAACGCGGGGGAGGCAAGCTCCGCGACCACGTTCGCCACGTCCTCGGCTTTACCGAAACGTCCTGCCGGAATCGCCTTTATGTAGGCTTCCTTTTTATCCTCGGGAATCTGATCCATCATTTCGGTTTCGATGAATCCCGGCGCAACCGCGTTTACAGTGATTCCGCGCGGAGCAAGCTCCTTTGCGAGAGTCGCCGTCATAGAATTCACCGCGCCCTTTGTCGCGGAGTACACGCCCTGTCCCTCTACCGCGAGAATGGAGCTTACCGAACTGATATTGATAATCTTTCCATGTTTTTTGCTCATCATTTTCAAAGCTGCGCCCTGAGCGCAATGGAAATATCCCTTGATATTAATATCCAGACTGCGCGAGAGCGAATCCTCGTTAATCATCAGCAGATATGCGTCGTCAACCACGCCCGCGTTATTCACCAGAACGTCCAGCTGTCCGAACGTCTTCTGAATATCGCGGAACATATCCTGAACCGCTTTTAAGTCCGCTGTGTTCGCCTTGAACGCCGCCGATTTTCTGCCCATTTTTGCGATTTCAGCGACGACCTCCGCCGCTTTCGCATCGTTTGAGTTATAATTCACCGCGACATCGTACCCGCGCTCGGCGAGTTTAAGAGCGCAGGCTCTGCCGATTCCGCGAGACGCGCCCGTAACAAGTGCAACCATATCTTCTCCTATCTAAATAGCAAATCCGAAAACGAGCAAATGCTTCGCATTTGCTCTCGCCTGCCCGTCACGGCACACCGCTTCGCGGTATGCCGTGACGGGCGCGTTTCGGATTTGCACGAAACACCAAAACGTGGTTTTTAATTTTTGAATTTGCACGAGACGCCAAAATCTTGTTTTGGTTATTGCGCCCCGGTATCAACCTTTAAGCACAACTGCCGAATACGAGCCGCCTACGCCGAATGCCGCCGCGAGTACGCACTTGTACTTGCCCTCGGAAATCAACTTCGCCGCTGTTGCCGCTTGCTCTGCGCTTGCCGCCGCGCGTGCTTCTCCGATGTCGGACTTGACCTCAATTATCGGTTTATCGCCAAACATCTCCGCAAAGACGCTCTTCTCCATCGCGTCAACCTCGGGGATTCCGTTCGCGAATCCGCATACCGCGTCCACGTCTGCGGGAGTGATTCCCGCTGACTTGCACGCTTCCTCAATTGCGGATTTCAGCGCGCTCTCCGAGCCTGTTATCTTGCCGAATTCCACGCTCTTGTGTGCCGTGCCCCAGCCCGCAAGTTCCGCATATTTCTTCGCGCTGCGTTTATTTGCACTCTTTTCGGTTTCAAGAATCAACGATATTGAGCCTTCTCCGAGTTTCAAATCTCCAAGACCGAGTTTATTATACAAAAGTTCCGTTGTATCGGTATTCTCGTCTGTGCCGGTGGCAATCATAACGCTCTCATCGCCGCCGCGAATCACGTCCGCCGCGTAGCAAAGGCTCTGCAAGCCTGCCTGAACGGAATTCGCGTTGGTGACATTGTAGCCCTTTATCCCCGCGAAAATGCTGAAATACCCGCCTGCCGCGTTATATACGGTATTCGGGAACGAAAACGCCGAACCGTTAGCCGTACCGTTTTCGATAACGTTCTTCTGGAATCCCACGATTTCCGTCATAGGACCGTCCGCTGTTCCAACAACGATTCCTATATCACGCGCGTTCTCATCGGTTATAGTGATATCCGCGTCACGCAAAGCGCGCATTCCGCTTATCAGCTGCAATTGGGAGAATCTGTCCAGCTTGCGGTAGAACGCCATTTTTATGCCGTGTTCTTTATAATCGTCCGAGGAGATTTCGCAGCGCGGATTGCCGAGCAATTCGCCGATTCCCGTAATGTAGATCTTATCCGCATTTGTGTGGTCGGGAATCTCGCGCGGCTCTTTCGCGAACACGATAGACGCGTTGTTTCCGCCGAACGCGAACGAATTGGACGCGGCGAAATTCACCGTTTTTTCGCGCTTGATATTCGGCACGAAATCAATTTTTCCTGCCTTTTCCTTAAGCGTTTCAAGATTCTCGTCCGTGTAACCGATAGTCGGCGGAACGATATCCTCGCATACTGCCTTTACCGTAAATACCGCTTCGATAGACCCTGCCGCGCCGAGGCAATGACCCGTCATAGACTTGGTGGAGCTTACGGACAGCTTATCGCTGTCATCAAAAATCGTGTGGAGCGACAAAAATTCCGCGACATCGTTTTTCGCCGTACCCGTGCCATGGGCGTTGATGTAATCTATATCCTCGGGTTTCAATCCCGAATTGGCGATTGCGCGGTTGATAGCAAGCATCTGACCGTTGCCCTCGGGATCGGGAGCAGTGATATGATGAGCGTCCGAGGACACTCCGCTTCCCAATACCTCGCAATAAATCTTCGCGCCGC
>CAYZQU010000019.1:11244-14288 GCA_964480645.1 uncultured Ruminococcus sp.
CGTGGTCGTAACTCTCGATAATCAGCACTCCCGCGCCCTCGCCGAGCGTGATTCCGCTTGAACGGTTGAACGGCGAGCAGGAATTCTCGTCCAGAGCGTGGAGTGCGTGGAATCCCGCGAATGCGAGCGACGAAAAGCTGTCCGAGCCGCCCGCGACAAACGCGTCAGCCTTGCCCGCGCGGATCAGATCCGCCGCGTAGGAAAGCGAAATCGTACCCGCCGCGCAAGCGTTCACGATATTCGCGGTTGTGCCGTTCAGTCCGAAATGACGCGCCACATTGTTCGCGATAGCCGCCGCGGGCATTTTCAGAATATCCGCGCTGTTGCCCGAACCGGTATTTTTCTCGTCCGTGAAATACTTATCAATTGAAGCCGCGCCGCCGACGCAATTGCCTACGATCACGCCTATTCTGTCGGAATTTTCGGGAGTTATCTTATATCCGGAGTCCTCTAAAGCCTCGCCCGCCGCCTTGATACAAAGCAACGACGAACGGTCGTAATTCTCGTTGGAAAGCTTCTCGGAGGGAATATCCACCTCCGCGCCTACATTCGCATAGCAATTATCCGTATTTACGGACTTTACCTTACGGATTCCCGTAACGCCGTTCACTGCCGCGTTCCAACATTGCTCCACGGTTTCGCCGAGAGCGCAGACCAATCCCAGTCCCGTTACAACAACGCGATTATTCTTCATTACTGATGCTCCTCAACATACTTTGCCAGCGTCTCGATGGACAAGAAGTTCTCGCGCGCCGCGCCTGTCATCTGCACGCCGAACAGGCTGTCGATTCCCGCGATAATCTCAATGGAATCAATCGAATCCAGACCGATGTCATCGCCGAACAACTCCGAATCGTACTCCAACTCATCAGCGGGAATACGCAGATTCTCCACCAACATACCCTTAATCTTCTCGCAAATTTCCTGATTAGCCATAATAACCTCCTGATTTTAATTTGCAAATTGAGAACCGCGCAAACGCCGAATGACCTTCGGTCAACCTGCGTTTGTGCTCGCCTGCGTGCCGTTCCACACCGCTTACGCGGTGTTACACGCCACGCGCGTTCTCAATTTGCCTGCGTACTTATTGCCTTGCTGTGAACTATTTATCTGCTTTGGAGCTGTTTTTCGCATCCTCAAGCAATTCAATAACCTTATCTACCTGCCCCGCTTTAAGCAATTCAAGGATAAGCGAAGCCATCAAATCAAATTCCTTTGAAGTCATAATATCACCTCGTTTACTTGGGGCTGTATTGCCCGCAATCGCCGTACCTTTTTTCCATCTCGGAATAAAGCGTTTTTACCGCTGTTTCCGATTCGGAAATCAACTGACGCGCGTATTTGCTGTGGCGCATATTTTCGGGACAATTGCTTTCAATCGGCTCTCCTACAAGGATTTTCTGCCGCATTCCGAACACGGGCGCGTATGTACCGTATATCGCGCACGGCACAATCGGCACTCCCATTTTCGCGGATATAAGTGCCGCGCCGGGTTTGAACTCGTGAATCTCGCCGTCCCGCGACAACCCGCCCTCCGGGAAAATCATCAGCGAGCCGCCGTTTTCAACGATGTTCTCTGCGGTCGCAAACCACGAGCCGTCCGCTTCATCGAGATTAATCGGAATGCTTCTGCACCACGAAATCATTTTCCCCGTGCCTTTTTTCTCATACCACTGCCGCTTTACCAGAACATACGGTCTATACCGCCACAGTACCGCCGGACCGAACGCTCCGTCAAAGTGGTGTGTGTGATTCGCGACAAACACGCACGGACGGTTTTTCAACCGTTTTTTCAGCGTTTTATCCGTGTAAATCACCTTTGGGCGGAACAGAAAATACACCGTCCATGTGATTAGAACCTGAAATATTCTGCCCCACAGCGTCTGTTTTTTCGGGGAATTTTCGTTCGTCACATTACCGCCTCTTTTCCACAACTTTAATTATACCTTAAAAATTCGCGAATTTCAATGGACAAAAGCGCAACAGTTCGTCCTATAAAGGACAAACTGTTGCATAGTTGTTGCGTTTTGGAAAATTTTCTGCTATTTGACCAATTTTCACGAAATAAACACGGATAAATTGTTGTGATTAACAAGCATTATTAACTTTAGTTTAACTAATCCAGCTCCAGATCCTCGATTAAGCGCGCGACCTCATACCGTGTTTTCACGCGGATTCCCTCATGCAGAAGCTCAGCGTCTGCGGGATAGAGCGATGAAATATCCGTATTATACACCGTCAGCGGTTCTTCCGCGCCCTCCTCTAACAGGGCGATTTTTCCGTTCCATTCACGCAGAACATAAAATTCCGACTCGGAAACTTTTTCCACTTCCGATTCTCCAAATGTTTTTTCCGCCGAAGCCGCTCCCTGTGTCAGTATCGCCAACACTCCCGCCGCGGCGAGATATTTTCCTAATTTAGCCATCTTCTTCTCCTTATTTTAATAGCAAATCCGAAACCGCGGTCTTGAAATGCTGCTATGCAGCATTTCAAGACCGCTTGCTAAGCAAAGCTACACACCGCTTCGCGGTGTTCCGCATTGCTTGCATTTCGGATTTGCCGTTCACTTGGGTAGGTGGTTCTTATTATAACGCTCTGAACTTGCTCTCCTAAACGCGCTAAACTAGCCTTCCCGATTTGCTTGCGTTGATTACGTGTTGCTTTGAGTTATTACATGCCGGACTTGCGCTAACCTTTATTTACAAGTATTATTTGCGCGAAAAAAAGGATTATTCAGCGAAAATCGCCAAAATATGTAAAACCCGATTCACTTGCGAAATATTCCCATAACGTCGCATACCCCCCTAAAAAAAGGGGGGTATCTGACATATATGTTAATTTTGTTAAAATTTCGGTTTTTTTATATTAACAGTTGCGTTGGTATTATCGTGCTGGGAGATATTGATTGCGCCATTCTGCTGGTCATAGCGGCGCACATACTCCTTTAATATATACTCGATTTGTTTGTTTTTGCTTCTTCCCTCCTCCTCTGAAATCTGAGCCAGTCGCTCGTTCAATGTCTCATCAATACGTAGATTAAAAAA
>CAYZQU010000020.1:0-431 GCA_964480645.1 uncultured Ruminococcus sp.
GGCGGCGTTAAGACCAAATCCGACCTTGAATTGTTCCTTGGTGAGGGCTGTGAGCGTATAGGAACAAGCTCCGCAGTTAAACTGCTTACGGAGGGCGAATAAATGTGTTGGACGGAAATTACGGATCAAGCGGCGATTGACAAGCTGATGAGTGAATTCGGCGGATTTCACGATAGCTGTATCGTGTCAATAGACTACCAAAGCGGGAATTATGTAGATAAAGACGGGGGAATGGGCTGCGGCGACTCGGACGAGCATACAATTTCTATGATATTCCATAGTCAGTGGAAGAAACGGATTGAATTGTGCTTTTCGGGCGTAAGAAAATGCGGAATAACCGGTTTTCGCGATTCCTTTTTCTGCGAAATTCTTGATGCAACTCTTGAATTCCGAACCGATTTTCTTGGGACAACCCGTGACGACAGGCTGAT
>CAYZQU010000020.1:441-3058 GCA_964480645.1 uncultured Ruminococcus sp.
GTCTGGGCGGATTGGGGGGGATTTGATCCATTGACTTATACGGAGCATTATCCGCTTGACAACGGTCATGAAACCAATTATGTAATTGCCGAAAAACTGAAATACAGATTTTTGGAGGGTTAGACGAAATTATGGCTAAACGTGTATTCTGGATAGTTTTGGACAGCTTTGGTGTCGGGGAGATGCCCGATGCCGCCGATTTCGGGGATTCAGGAGCAAATACTCTCCGTTCCTGTTTTAACACGGGACATTTGAATGTGCCGAATATGCGAAACCTCGGGCTGTTCAACATTGACGGCGTGGAAGTCGGGGAAAAGACGGACGCTCCGATTGGAGCGTTTATGCGGATTTCAGAGCGTTCCAAGGGAAAAGACACCACCACGGGACATTGGGAAATGGCGGGCTGCGTATCCGAGAAGCCGTTCCCAACTTTTCCGAACGGTTTTCCGCCTGAGGTAATAGAAAAATTTGAGTGTGCAACAGGGCGGAAAGTCCTCTGCAACAAGCCGTATTCGGGAACAAAGGTAATCGCGGACTATGGCATGGAACACGTCCGGACCGGCGCGTTGATTGTCTATACGTCAGCGGACAGCGTGTTTCAAATTGCCGCTCACGAGGACATTGTTCCTGTTGAAAAGCTGTATGAATATTGCCGTATTGCCCGGGAAATACTTACGGGAGATTATGCCGTGGGACGCGTAATCGCACGTCCGTTTGAGGGAGAACACCCGTATACGCGCACTCCGCGCCGACACGACTTCTCTCTCGAGCCGCCCAAGGATACTGTATTGGATATTCTAAAGGCGAACGGCAAAGAGGTTATTGGAATCGGCAAAATTTACGATATTTTTGCGGGGAAGGGGATTACCCAATGCGACCGCAAAATCGGCAACGGCGCGGATATGAAAATAACCGAGAAGTATCAACAACAGGATTGGAGCGGTCTGTGCTTTACGAATCTGGTGGACTTCGATATGCAGTACGGACACCGCCGCGACCCTGAGGGCTATACCGCCGCGCTGAATGATTTTGATAGTTGGCTGGGCGGATTTATGCGTCAAATGGATTCCGAGGATGTGCTTATTATCACCGCTGACCACGGCTGTGATCCTTGCCATTCGGGAACCGACCACACGCGGGAATATATTCCCGCGTTGATTTACGGAAACGAAATCCGTCCCGAAAACCTCGGTACGAGAAGCGGATTTTGCGATATTGGAGCGACAGTTTTGGAGCTATTGAATGTCAGCCGAAACGTTGACGGCGAGAGCTTTGAAAATAAAATTAAGTCCTAAAGGAGAATTGTTATGAGTGAATGTACACATGATTGCAGCAGCTGTGGAGAGAACTGTTCGGAGCGTAAGACCGAGAGTATGCTTGAAAAGCCGCACGAGCTGTCAAACATAAAAAAAGTAATTGGTGTTGTAAGCGGCAAGGGCGGCGTTGGAAAATCGTTGGTAACTTGTCTTTCAGCGGTTTTGATGAATAGACGTGGATTCAAAACTGCCGTTCTGGACGCAGATATTACTGGACCATCAGTGCCTAAGGCTTTCGGGCTTACCGAAAAGGCAGAGGGCAACGAAAACGCGATTTTCCCCGTAGTTACGAAAAAGGGAATCAAGGTTATGTCGGTGAATCTGCTGCTGCCCGATGAGACCGACCCTGTAATTTGGCGCGGTCCGATTATCGCGGGCACGGCAAAGCAGTTCTGGACGGACGTTATCTGGGACGATGTGGACTATATGTTCGTGGATATGCCTCCGGGAACGGGCGATGTTCCGCTTACTGTGTTCCAGTCCATTCCGTTGGACGGAATCATTGTTGTTACCTCGCCGCAGGAGCTTGTATCTTTGATTGTCGGCAAGGCGGTTAAAATGGCGAATATGATGAATGTTCCGATTATCGGACTGGTTGAGAATATGAGTTACGCGCTTTGCCCCGACTGCGGAAAACACATCAATGTGTTTGGGGAAAGCCACATTGATGAAACTGCGAAGAAGTTCGGTCTTAAGGTGCTGGCGAAACTTCCGATTGATTCTGAGCTTGCGAAACTGGTGGACAATGGTATGCTTGAGCTTACAGAAACCACAGCCGCCGATTCGATTGTTGACGCTGTGGAGGAATTCTGTAAGTGAGTATGACAATTTGCTACACAGAAGAACGAAACTTCACAGAATTTCAGCTTGAGAAATTGTTTTTGTCGGTAGGTTGGGAGAGTGGAAAATATCCCAAAAGGTTGAAAAAAGCACTTGATAATTGTGCAACCGTATTCACCGCATGGAGTGGTGATGAACTTGTGGGACTTGCCAACGCTATTGACGATGGCGAACTTACCGCATACGTTCATTATTTGCTTGTGAATCCTAAATTCCAAGGGCAGGGAATTGGTACGGCACTTGTTGAGCTGATGAAGGAAAAGTACAAGAATTATTTACACTTTTTTCTGTTGGCGGAACACAAAGAGCTTATTGGTTACTACGAGCGTTTGGGGTTTGAGTACAATTCCGAAAAGAGTGTATTGAATTACAGTGAGGGACAGAATAATGAACAAGGGTGAAACGGCTTATCAGAATTTCCTGTCGGGATATAACTGTACTCAATCAATTGCGGTAGCTTT
>CAYZQU010000020.1:3068-10195 GCA_964480645.1 uncultured Ruminococcus sp.
CCGCCGCGCGGCTTTCAAGCGGATTCGGCGGCGGAATGGGCAGAATGCGCGAGGTTTGCGGAACATTTTCGGGCGTGGTATTTGTATTAAGCGCGCTTTATGGCTACTCCGAGCCTAAAGACCTTACCACAAAGAAAGAGCTGTATGAGAAGATTCGCGCTCTTGCTGATAAATTCCGCGCTGATAACGGAAGCATAATCTGCCGCGAACTGTTGGGACTGGATAAAGCGGAGGAGTCCGCCACACCAGAGTCGCGCACTCCCGAGTATTATAAAAAGCGTCCGTGTCCGGAGTTATGTCGATATGCGGCAAATCTGCTGGAGGAGTTCATCAAGGAGAATCCTCCCGAATAAAAAAACGGCAGTCTAAAAAACTGCCATTTTTTTATAGATATGTATTCTCCGTATCCAGAACCCACGGAATGTGAAACTCGATGTCCATAGTGATTACAGGTTCGGGGAATCCGTTTTCGAGCAAAGCCTCGCCACCGCTGAAGACCACAAAATATCCTTCGGCGATTTCGTATTGATAGTCTTCATTGATGTGTGAAATGGTTGTTGTACTGTCAATTATCTGTGTTTCCCACGCATTATCACCGTCAAGAACCGTTCCGCAAAGGTGGTAAAATCCGCCGTAGAACAGCTTTTTTCCGTTTTCCTCGGAGCAGTTGACGTAAATTTCCGTACCCTTTTTCGGGTCGATTCCAAGTTTTCCGAAGAACTCCCTAACCGATTCGGGAAATGAATCTGCCGCATTCTCGTAATTCCGACAGCCGTCACAATCGCAGCCTTTGGTCAGTGTTTCAGCCGAGCGATAAAATTCGCGGTTTTTCTCAATATCGACATTGATTGCGAATTTGCCAAAAGTGAAAATCATCATATTCTCCATCAAATAAAATAATCGTCCAGATATTTCACAAACGTTTTTGGATTTTCGGTAATCTTATGCTTGTATAAATCCGCTGTTTCCTCGTTTGGAACAACAACAGAAAAATAGTATTTCTGTGCAGTGGTAATTTCGTCCATAATTGTCACGCCAACCGTACAACTTCCGTCCGCGTTTTTGATGTAGCGCACCGCGACTTCTGTGCCCTTTTTGTTCATCGCATCGCGCGTGTAGACGCGCACAGCCTCCTTGAACATCTTGTCGCGGATTGAAAGCGGCAATGTAGCTCCAAGCTCCCGCGCCGCCTTGATTCCCGTGGGTGAGTTTCCGTAACACGGTTCTCCGTCAATCTCAATTTTTTCACAGAGGTTTGTCTCGGCTTTTTCCAGTGCCTGAATAAAGTTAAAATAGTTTACAGCGTCCTCCAATGAGGTTATTTCAATCAACTGCTTTTTTGAGAGCGGGCAACCGAGCGAGTAAATCAGATAGCAGATAAGAACACAAATATCGTCTATCTCATCAATACGGATTCTCGGAATTTTCATATAATCACCCCAGTTTTGGATTTTCAAGCATTGCCGATACCAACGTGATATTCAGCGCGGATTCCACACACGGAACAGCGCGCGGGACTATGCACGGATCATGACGTCCTTTGATTATCAGTTCCTGCTCGGTAAGCTCCTTGAAATCGACGCTTCTCTGCGGTCGCGAAATGGACGGCGTAGGCTTAAACGCAACGCGAAAGATTATCGGCTCTCCGGAACTGATTCCCCCAAGGATTCCGCCGTGGTTGTTGGTTTTTGTAACGATTTTGCCATTCTCAATTTCAAATTCGTCGTTATTTTCACTGCCGAATAAATCCGCGCACGCGAATCCGTTGCCGAATTCAATCCCCTTGACTGCGGGAATTGCGAATACAAGCCTTGAGATGATGTTCTCCAAACCGTCCATCATTGGTGAGCCGATTCCCGCGGGGAATCCGACAGCTGCGCACTCCACGATTCCACCAACACTGTCTTGGTTCATCCGCGCGGAGTTTATCAGCTCACGCATTTGAGTTTCCGCGTTCTCCGACAGGGTAGGGAAGGCACGCTTTTTTATGGATTCAAGCTCTGCCGCTGTAATATTTACGGGATCAAATGGAAAATCCTCAATTCCTTTGATAGAGCGTATATGCGCGCCTGTGGTGACGCCGCGCCGCTCCAGAATCTGCGCGCAGACTGCCCCCGCAAAACACAGCGGTGCAGTAATCCTCCCAGAGAAATGTCCTCCGCCGCGAGGGTCGTTCGCGCCGTTGTAACGCAGAAATCCTGTGTAGTCCGCGTGAGCAGGACGCGCAATATGGGAGATATTCCCATAATCCGCAGAATGTTGGTCAGTGTTGTAAATCACCGCTGCAAGAGGAGTACCGGTGGTTTTCCCCTCGTAAACCCCCGATAGAATTTCGGGAATATCCTTTTCATTACGCATTGTGGAAGTGCCGTCCTTTTTCGGAGCGCGACGTGCCATAAATTCACCGATTTTCTCCATATCAATCGGTTCGCCACTCGGCAGATTGTCGATAACCACACCGATTCCGCGTCCGTGACTCTCCCCAAAAATCGAAAACCTGATTCCCCCGTTGTAACTTGATGACATAATTTACTCCCCGCTTTTAAATTTCGCGTAAGCCTTGTCGATAAGCGTCTTTATCGCGTTATATTCTGTATTTCCGGAAATTGTTTCATATATTTCATAATCCGGAATCAATTCCAAATCGTTAAAATACAGATTTTCCTCGGATTCGTAATACCACTCCACAAATGGTCGAATTTCATCCGAAACATCTACGTCCCAGAATTTTCCATCACAGTATTTCATCAGATATTGAGCGCCGTTGATTTCACCTTTACGAACCAACTCACAACCATTAGGATCGCTCTCTGCGCCCTCAAATCCGCTTTCAATAATCCACCTCAGAAACAACCCGATATGATCCGCCGCATAAAGGCAGACCTCATTTTCCTGTTCCTCAGTAAGTTCTCCTGTTATGTTTTTGCGTTCGCGGTACGACTTTTCCGCGCTGTCATAGTGCCAATCGTATCTGTCAATTGCCATTTTTCTACCTCATATTTTACTGAATTTGCCATTAATTGTCTTGTAAACCTCAAAGAAATCAGGGAACGACTTTCGTACACATTCCGCGCCGCGTATTATTAACGGACTTTCGCAACGCGTTGCCGCAATCGCCATAGACATCGCGATTCGGTGGTCATTAAAACATTCCACCTCGCCGCCGCGCAATGACTTCACGCCCTCAATTTCAAGACAATCTTCATTTGCCGTGACACGACCGCCAATGCGGTTCAGGCAGATTTCCATTGCAGAAAGGCGATCACATTCCTTTACCCGCAGACGCGCTACGTTTGTGAGCTTGCTTTTTCCACGGCAAAAACAAGCTAGAACTGCCAGAATCGGCACTAAATCCGGAATATCAGAGCAATCCAACTCAAATGCCTTCTCAAATTTGGTAAATTGTTCGCAAATTTCCATTATTTTCCTATCGCCCTGTCGGGATTTTTCGTTCAGTCCGCAGATTTCAAGATTCGCTCCCAGTGCGTTCGCGACATAGAAGAACGCCGCCTGTGAGTAATCTCCCTCAACCGCGCTGTTATGCGGATTCAGGGGTTTGCCACAAATTTGGTATCCGGTATCAGTTTCGACAATCTCAGCACCGAATTTATGTAGAACATCAAGTGTGATGTCAACATACGGTTTGGAGTTGAATCCGTTAATTATCATGATTTCGCTGTTGCCTTCCGTTAGCGTCAGCGCAAAAAGCAATCCTGTGATGAACTGCGATGATACGCTCCCATCAATCTTATAGCTCCCCGCGCAAAGCTGTCCCGAAACGCGGCAGGGTAGGGATTCACCGCCGTTCGCCTTTGAAAAATCAAATGAAACTCCATGTTGTGGAAGTTCATCTGTGAACGTGGTAATCGGGCGCTGTGGTAGCTTGCCGCTGCCAATAAATTCCGCGTTTACGCCTAACGCACTTGCCACGGGAATCAAAAAACGCAGAGTAGATCCCGATTCGTGACAATCCAGAATGGATTTATCGGGCGCGTTTTTGACACCCTCAATCACTGCCGTATTCTCATTAAAGTTAATTTTCGCGCCAAGAGCGCGCATACAATCCATAGTCGCGATTATATCCACCGATGGATTCAGATTTGATATTTGTGAAACGCCATCCGCGAGTGCTGCCGCGATAATCATTCGGTGTGCGACACTTTTTGACGGAGGAACTGTCACTGTGCCCATCAGTTTGCTTGGAAAAATCTGTAAGTCCATACTCAAACCTCACCCAGCAGGAAATCCCGATACTCGTCAACTGTCATATTTATGACTTCACTTTGTCCAATGTCAGTGCAAATTACAATGTTCATTCCGTTGGCAAGGTGCTTTTTGTCACCGAGGGAAAACTCATACAACTCCAACAGAGGTGCGGAGTCCGTAATCGGAAGTCCACATTTTATCAACAGAGAGTCAAGTTGTTCCGCGATTCCGGGTTTGCACATTCCGCGTCTTTCCGCAATGTGTGTGAAAGTGCTCATTCCAACGGAAACCGCGCAGCCGTGTGTTACCCCTTGAAAATTGTAATATTTTTCCAGAGCATGTCCAAGCGTGTGTCCGAAGTTCAGAAGCATACGTTCGCCTTTTTCACGTTCATCAACCTCTATAACATGCCCTTTAATTGCCGCGTTGCGGCGGATTATGTCCGTCATATTCTCTTTAATGTCCCTAGTGGAAAGTATGTCAAACAATTCGCGTGATTTAATCATTCCATGCTTTATGACTTCCGCCATACCGTCCGAAAAGAACTCGGGAGTAAGCGTGTTCAGCGTGTCGGTGTCACAAATGACCAAGCTAGGCTGATGGAACGCTCCAACAAGATTTTTCCCCGCAGGAATATCAACCGCTGTTTTTCCACCCACAGAGCTGTCCGACTGAGCAATTACTGTCGTCGGGATTTGAATGAAATCAATTCCGCGCATATAGGTCGCCGCCGCAAACCCCGCCGTGTCGCCGACGACTCCTCCGCCAAGCGCGACAATGAAGTCCGAGCGTGTGTATCCGTTTTCCGCAAGGAACTCGTATATGTTCAGCAGGGTAGTGTGGTTTTTAGAATTCTCCCCATGAGTGAAAACATACTTTTTGGTGGAAATTCCGGCGTTTTGCAGTGATTTCACTACTCGTTCACCATAGTGAAGATTAACATTGTCGTCCGTGATAACAGCGGCTTTTCCGTTGAGTCCCAGCGAGGCAATGTATTCCCCACACTTATCGAGAATTCCTCTGTCAATCAGAATATTGTACTTTTTGCTTGCGTTTATGGTTACTTTTTCCATCTTTTCCCTCCGAAGCGCCGAGCCGGCGCAGGTAATTCCAATATTTTGTGAATTTAAGTCAAACGTTCTCCCTGTTAAAGATATTACGTTCTGTCTTCATTATACCACAGTGCCGAGCCGGCGCAGGTAATTCCAATATTTTGTGAATCTAAGTTGAACGTTTTCCCTGTTAAAGATATTACGTTCTGTCTTCATTATACCATAGCGGCAAGCTGCCGCCGGCTGTTCCCAATTTAATGCACATCTTTATCGAGCGTTTTCACTGTAAGGTTATAACGCTATCTTTATTATACCATATTATGTATGGAATTTCAAGTGTTTTTGCAACAAAAAAGAGCTGAACCGAAGTTCAGCTCTCTTACTAAAAACAAGAATTTTGTGACAAAATTACTTTTGTTTAAGGATAAACTTTTTGGTGAGATTCTGCAACTCTGCAGCCTGACCGTTCAGTTCCTCACTGGAAGCGGCGGACTGCTCTGCGGTAGCCGCATTGGTCTGTACAACAGAGGAAATCTGGTCTACACCGACATTTACCTGTTCAATCATCGAAGCCTGCTCCTTAGAAGCAACGGAAATCTCATCAATAAGTTTAACCGTCTGGTTGGTGACCTCAACAGAAGCGTTAAGAGCCTCAGCGGTTTCATTGGCAATATTAGAACCGCTTTCAACTGCGTTAATGCTCTGCTGGATAAGCTCGGTGGTGCTTTGTGCCGCTTCGGAGGACTTAGATGCCAAATTACGAACCTCGTCCGCAACAACCGCGAATCCTTTGCCGGAAGCTCCCGCTCTTGCCGCCTCGATAGCCGCATTGAGTGCAAGGATATTGGTCTGGAACGCGATATCCTCGATAGTCTTGATGATGTTGCTGATTTCGCTGGACTTTTCGGAGATGTTGTTCATCGCCTTGATCATATCCTTCATATGGTCGTTGGACTGATCAATCTTTTCGCCTGCGGTTCTCGCCTTGTTGTTAGCCTCGGCAGCGTTCTTGGCATTTACGGCAACCTTATCATTCAATGTTGTGATAATGCTTGCCAATTCCTCAATAGAAGAAGCCTGCTCGGTAGTACCGGAAGCCAGCGAAGTCGCGCCGTCTGCAATCTGAGTTGCACCCCGATTAACCTGAGCCGCCGCAATGTCAATCTGCTCCATTGTGTTGCTAAGTCGGGTAGTAGTGTCACCCAAAGCGTCAACAATTTGAATAAAGTCGCCTTGGAACTCAATTTCACGTTGAACATTGAAATTGCCTTGCGAAATTTCCTCACAAATTCTGGAAATTTCATGAACATAGCTATTCAAGGAATGGATTGTGCCATTTATCGTAGTTGCAAGCCGTCCGACTTCATCTTTTGAGATATGGTCAATGGAAATACTCAAATTGCCTTCAGATACGGCACCCATAACATCCAAAACTTTGTTTATCGGTTTTACAATAGAGTGTGCAATAGAGAAGCATGTTATGATTGCCACGATGATAAGAACAGCGGTAACAATAATCGTCACAAACACGGCAATATCAGCTTCTCTGTACCATTCGCTTCGGAATGTCGTAATGGCGAGTACCCAACCGTCTGTGCCCTCAATTGCCATAAATCCGCCCAACTTCTCTGTTCCATCAAAGTTAAACTCGTGATACAACACCTCATTTGTGCCCGTCAAAGCCAGCGCCTGCTTCTGTTGTTCGGCAACGGTCGCATATTCCGGATCGCCGCCTTTGATGTAGTTAAGACGCGCTGTAACTTCATCGGTGTTGTGGCTTGCAATGTAAGTGCCTTCCTTATTCAAGATATAACACAAGCCCGTGTCGCCGACATTGATTTCAGATACAATATTCGACAAAAACATACC
>CAYZQU010000020.1:10205-10944 GCA_964480645.1 uncultured Ruminococcus sp.
ACCATCAAGAGTGACGAGGATACCGCCGGTAACTTTACCATTCGGGTCGCCGTTTTCTCTGATGGGCGCGATAGCATACGTAAACCAATAGCCGTCATAGTTTTGCGGTTCGGTAATAAACGTTTCACCCGCCAACATTCTCTTATAAAATTCGCCTTGAACGCTTATGGTAAAGTCTTGCGGAGGGTTTCCCGGCGAATACGCCATGCCGTTTTCGTCAATAATGCCGAACGATTGTACACCATAAGGCTTTGTCCTCGCTTCGAGTAGTTGGAGTTTCTGATCCATAGTGTACTCATTGTTTGCGAACGTTTGGTCGAGTCCTATCTGTGTCACAAGAGCGTAGGTCTCGCGAAGACGGTTTCTCACTCTTACCGTACTTTGCTCGGCAAGTTCACTTAAAGCGTCCTCAAGCGTTGTAGTGGTTCCGATGTAATTCAGCCCAACTCCCACAGCACCAATTGCGATAATACCGACTATCATCAGGGTAAGGACACGAAATAAAATCCTGCTTTTTAATGATTTGAACATTTTTATCCTCATTTCTCAATATTTTATATATGAATTACATCCATGTATAAAATATAATATTCCGTAACCATGTAATCTATGTGTAAAGCCCCAGCTTTCGCTAGGGCTTTACTAGATTTTATAAAATTATTTTTTCTTAAGAATGAACTTATTGGTAAGGTTCTGAAGTTCTGCAGCCTGACCGTTCAGTTCCTCACTGGAAGCGGCG
>CAYZQU010000020.1:10954-13481 GCA_964480645.1 uncultured Ruminococcus sp.
CGGCGGATTGCTCCGCAGTAGCCGCGTTGGTCTGTACAACAGAAGAAATCTGGTCTACACCGACATTCACCTGTTCAATCATAGAAGCCTGTTCCTTAGAAGCAACGGAAATCTCGTCAATGAGCTTAACTGTTTGATTGGTAACCTCAACAGAAGCGTTAAGAGCCTCAGCGGTTTCATTGGCAATATTAGAGCCGCTTTCAACCGCGTTAATGCTCTGCTGGATAAGCTCGGTGGTGCTTTGCGCTGCCTCGGAGGACTTGGAGGCAAGGTTGCGAACCTCGTCCGCGACAACCGCGAATCCCTTGCCGGAAGCACCCGCTCTTGCCGCCTCGATAGCCGCGTTGAGCGCGAGAATATTGGTCTGGAACGCAATATCTTCGATGGTCTTGATGATATTGCTGATTTCGTTGGACTTTTCGGAAATGTTGTTCATTGCCTTGATCATATCCTTCATATGGTCGTTGGATTGATCAATCTTTTCGCCAGCCATTCTCGCCTTGTTGTTAGCCTCGGCAGCGTTCTTTGCGTTGGAAGCAACCTTGTCGTTCAATGTCGCGATGATGCTTGCCAATTCCTCAATTGAGGAAGCCTGCTCGGTAGTGCCGGAAGCCAGCGAGGTCGCGCCGTCTGCAATCTGGGTTGCGCCCTGATTGACCTGCGAAGCCGCAATGTCAATCTGCTCCATTGTGTCGCTAAGTTGTGTGGTAGTATTGCCCAATGCTTCAACAATATGAACAAAATCCCCTTGGAATTCTATCTGACGGCGAACATCAAAGTTGCCATTAGAAATTTCCTTACATATTCTGGAGATTTCATTAACATACCCTTTCAAAGAAGTGATTGTGCTGTTGATTGCATTTGCAAGGTGACCGGTCTCATCTTCGGAAGTGTGGTCAACGCTTACATTCAGATTACCAACTTCAACGGCTTCCATAACATCTACTATCTTATGAATCGGTTTTACAATGCCGTTTGCAGTCAGAATGCTGACGATAATTGCCGCAACTATCGTTACAACCGCAATAGCCACCGTGATAATAATAGATGTGTAGCAACCTTGCAGCCATTCCTGCTGAGGAGTTGTCATACCGACAATCCAGCCATCGGTTTCGGGAATCATCGCGCACGAGCCAAAGCGAGCTACACCGTCGTTGTTGAACGCGGCAAACGAATACGCGGTCGAATCTGTCAGTTTAAGACCTTGTTCCTCAAAGGTTTTTCGACCGATAGTGTGAGTGGTATCACCCTTATTGAGACTTTCGTTAACGTTGTTCAGCTGCGATGTAACGCGTGTATAATCCTTACTTGCGATATATGTACCGTTTTTGTCAAGCATATACACGCTGCCCTCGCCGCTCTTTCCGATGTTAATTGCGGTGGAAATATCGGAAAGGAATGATGCGTCCATACCGCCGTATACAACTCCAATAACACTTCCGGTGTTAAAGCCGCCCTCTTTAATGGGAGCCGCGAAATAAACCATCCACGTATCAATAACAAGTGTAGGCGAACCGGCATATAATTCACCCGACATAGCGGTCTTGAACATATTATCTTGAGAGACGTCTACACCATCACCATGTGTTTCATTATGGTTAATTCCATCCGCGGTAATGAAGCCATAGTCTTTGAGTCCATAAGTTTCCGCGCGCTTGCGGAGAAGATTGAATTTATCTTCTGATGTGCTACTGGGATTACTCATGGTGATATGCAAACCCAATTCCCTGATAATAGCCTTGCTGCGTCCCAAACGGTTTGAAACGCGAACGCCCGATTGGATTGAAAGCTCACCTAGCATTTCCTCCATAGCACTGTAGGTACTTGTGTAGTTCAACACGCAGCCCACAACACCAACAATTGCGACACCGAGTACAACCAGTGTCAGCATTCTGGACAAAATCTTTGTCTTTAGCGATTTGAACATTTTGTTAAACCTCATTTCCTTAGTTTATATATTTGCACTGTGAAATACGCCTATGTGCATACTAATATTTTACCACAAAATAATCCACTCGTCAAGACTTATTTTAGAAAAATTTTAACAATATTTTTTATATAATCCATCAAAAGCTACAAAATCCCATTAACAAGTTCCATTTTTTGTAATTTATTACAGTTATTTCCTTGGCTTTACACCCGCGAGGGGATTTTTCTGCATTGCCTGTTCCATTTGCTTATCCGAGAGGTGAGTGTAAATTTGTGTGGTGTTGAGATTCTCGTGACCGAGAACGTCTTTCAGCACACGAACGTCAACGCCGTTCTGATACATCAGCGTGGCGGCGGTGTGGCGGAGTTTATGTACGGAAAGCCCCATATTGTCCAGTCCGCAGCTTCTGAAGCACTCCTCGACAATCTGCTGAACACGGCGGTTGGAAATTCCTGTGCGACGACGGCTGAGGAACAACTTGTCTGTGGTTGTGTTCATATCACGGCAACCGCGCTCGTTTCTGATATCCGGGTCGGTGATTTCGGGCGCGAGATAGTCCAGATACGCGTTTACACAGGCTTGGTTCAGGTAGATGAT
>CAYZQU010000020.1:13491-14268 GCA_964480645.1 uncultured Ruminococcus sp.
AAGATACGCTCCTTACTGCCTTTGCCGAGTACCTTTAATGTGTAGATCTCCGAGCCGTCCGGACCATGTGTACTGCGAATATCCTTGAGCTTGATCCCGCATAGCTCGCTTAATCGCATTCCGCAATTCAGGAAGAACACGATTATGCAGTAATCGCGTTTCTTGTCGGGAGTATCAATATGAGTGAGCATTTCAAGAGCCTGCTCGAGGGTCAGATATTTCGGAAGAGCGGGCTTGGGGCTGGGAAGCTCCAGATTTGCCATAGGGCTTACCTCAAACATATTTTTATTGTTTGTCAGGAATTTGAAAAACTGCCGCAAAGCGACTGCTTTACGGTATCGCGCTTTCTGGTCGTTGCTTTTTTGTTCTTTCATATATATAAGGAATTCCTGCGCCATTTGCAAATCCACCGACTTAATATCCGTATCGGTTATGTCGGAAATGTCAATCGCGGAAAAATCCTCGGGATTGTCCGACGCTTTTCCTTGCTTTACCTTATAAAACCGAAAAAACGACCGTATATCGGTATAGTAATTCTTGACGGTAAGCTCCGAGCGCCCCTTGACAATCTGTTCGTAGTATATAAAATCCTTGATTGTCTGGGGCGCGTTGTCGTAATAACTGCTCTTCATTATTTATTCCTCACCCAATTATATAGTATTATACTATAATGTATATCTTTCATTATATCACAATTGTCTTTTAATGTCAAGCCGAGAAGTTATTTTTCTATTGCATTTTACCAAAAAATGTGTTATAATTAAATAAGCCATATAA
>CAYZQU010000021.1:0-13302 GCA_964480645.1 uncultured Ruminococcus sp.
TTTGTTCAAACGCTGTCTGGATATGAACGACCGCGCGCTGCGTAACTGCGTTGTCGGAATGGGCGGTAATCCAAACGGAGTGCCGCGCGAAGACCATTTTCAGATAACCGTTGCAAGTGAAATTATGGCGATTTTGTGTCTGGCGGACGATTTGGACGACCTGAAGATACGGCTCGGCAACATTCTGGTTGCGTTCACGAACGACGGTAAACCCGTCTACGCGCGCGATTTGAAGGCGGTCGGGGCGATGACCGCGCTGCTTAAGGACGCGATTAATCCGAACCTTGTGCAGACGCTTGAGAACAACCCCGCGATTATTCACGGCGGTCCGTTCGCGAACATCGCGCACGGCTGTAATTCTGTTCGAGCAACTAAGCTCGCGCTCAAACTGGCAGATTATACCATTACAGAAGCGGGCTTCGGAAGCGACCTCGGCGCGGAGAAATTTTTCGATATAAAGTGTCGTCAAGCGGGTCTAAAGCCTGATTGCGTGGTACTTGTGGCAACGATTCGCGCGCTGAAGTACAACGGCGGCGTGCCAAAGTCCGAGCTGACAAAAGAGAACGTGAACGCGCTCAGAGAGGGCATTTGCAACCTTGGTGTGCATATCGAAAATATGCATAAATTCGGCGTTCCTGTGGTTGTGGCGATTAATCATTTTGCAACGGACACGGACGCGGAAATTGAAATTGTTCGTCAATATTGCCAAAATTTTGGCGTAAAAGTGGCGTTTTCTGATGTTTTTGCACAAGGCGGAAACGGGGCAATAGAGCTTGCAAACGCTGTCTGCGAAACGATTGAGCGTTGTTCGGACTGTCAAACCGACTTCAAACCCTTGTATGATGATAAACTTTCCATTAAGGAAAAACTGGAAATTGTTGCCAAGGAGATTTATCGCGCCGATGGAGTGATTTATAGTGCTAAAGCGGAAAAGGCAATCAAGGAGATCGAGGATCTGGGCTTGGACAAAGTTCCTATTTGTGTTGCGAAGACGCAATATTCGCTTTCTGATGATCCGATGAAACTTGGCAAGCCCGAGGGTTTCAAAATCTCGGTGAGCGATGTTCGGGCAAGCTCCGGCGCGGGTTTTGTGGTTGTCTACACCGGCGACATTATGACAATGCCCGGACTGCCTAAAATCCCGTCCGCAGAGGGCATTGACGTCACCTCGGACGGCGTGATTTCGGGGCTGTTCTGATGGAATTTTGCACAAAAAACGAGCTTGAAACTCGTCAACTTGCACAAAAAGTCGGAGAGCGTTTGAAGTCAGGAGATGCGATTCTTTTCACCGGGGATATGGGTGCGGGTAAAACCGCATTTACAAAGGGTTTAGCGGAATTTTTCGAGGTTTCCGATGAAGTGACAAGTCCGACTTTTGCGCTTGTTCACGAGTATTCAGGCAGAATGAATATTTTCCACTTTGATTTGTATCGTCTTTCGGATTATGATGATTTGTATGCAACAGGATTCTTTGACTATCTCAATCGAGATGGGATTCTGGTGGTTGAGTGGAGTGAGAATATCCCGGAACTGAGCCTAGAATTGGAAAATGTTGTGAATATCTCAGTAGAGAAGCTCTCCGAAAATGAGCGTAAATTTACAATAACAGGAAAATATTTTGATTAAAACTGAAAATTTACTTCTCGTTTAATTGAGATGTGTGAATTAAAAGTTTGTGCATTTTGCACAAATTTGTTGGGAGATGATTTGATGGTTCTGGGGATTGACAGCTCCGCGATCTCGGCGGGGTGCGCGATTACAGACGGCGGCAAAATCATCGCCGAGGAGTATCTGAACACCGCGCACACGCATTCCGAGACGCTTTTGCCTATGATTAAGAGCGTTCTGAATAAGGCGGGAATTTGTCTTTCGGATTTGGATTATGTCGCCGTTTCCGGAGGACCGGGGTCGTTTACGGGGCTTCGTATCGGAATTTCTTGTGTGAAGGGGCTTTGTGACGGAGTCGGCATACCGTGCGTGAGCGTTTCGACGCTTGAGGCTGTTGCGTACAATTTTGTGCAAATTGACGGAATTATTTGCGCGTGTATGGACGCTCGCCGTAAGCAGGTTTATAACGCGCTGTTCCGCTCGGAAAACGGTGTCATTACGCGGATTTGCGAAGATCGGGCGATAGCGGTGGATTCGCTTTTAGACGAGATTTCCGAGTTGGACGCTCGGATAATCCTTGCGGGTGACGGCGCGGAGCTTGTTTATCGCAGCACGAACGGTCAATATACGCTCGCGCCGCCCGCACTGCGGTTTCAACGAGGGAGTGGAGTTTGTTTCGCGTCCGCGAAATATCCCAAAATGCGGTGCGAAACGCTGATGCCTGGCTACCTTCGTCTTTCGCAAGCGGAAAGGGAAAGACTTTCACGGTTAAAATAATTCGTCAAAATGCACAAATAAGCTGTGAGTCGTTGAAAAAACAGAAATACCTATTGACATATCTCGGAAAATGGAGTATAATTATAGTATATTTATTAAAACGGGGGCTGTAAAATGAGAATCGCAATCGGCTGTGACCATGCCGGATATAACCTGAGGACGCTTGTTCAGCAGTATTTATGGGAAAATAATATCGAATTTGACGACTGCGGCTGTTTTGGCGAGGTTTGCGATTATGCGGATGTCGCTAAGCTTGTCTGCAAGCGGATTCAGGATAAATTGGATGACTTTGGCATTCTTATTTGCGGAACGGGAATCGGAATGTGTATGTCCGCGAATAAAATGAATGGTATCCGCGCCGCGCTTTGTACGGATGTTTATATGGCAAAATGCACAAGAGCGCATAATGACGCGAATGTTTTGTGTCTTGGTGCGCGTGTGATTGGCGCCGGAATGACACGTGAAATCCTTGACACGTTTCTTAATACGGATTTTGAGGGCGGAAGACATTCTATCCGTATTAAAAAGATGATGGAATTGGAGGGAAAATAATGGAAAATTTTGCTAATGTGATTGTCTGCGATCATCCCCTTGTTCAGCATAAAATTTCGCTTTTGCGCGATAAGAATACCGGTTCAAAGGAGTTCCGCGAGCTGGTTCACGAGATTTCAATGTTTATGTGCTATGAAGCCACACGTGATTTGCCGCTTAAAGATGTTCAGATTCAGACATCACTGGGTGAACTTGCCAATTCAAAGGTCATCAGTGGGCGCAAGGTCGCGTTTGTGCCAATCATGCGCGCCGGGCTTGGAATGGTTGATGGCGCACTTGCGCTCGTTCCTACCGCGAAGGTTGGGCATATCGGAATTTATCGCGACAAAACCAGCTCCGGAGCTGCGGCGTCGGATTATTACTGCAAGCTGCCCGTGGACATCGCGAACCGCGAGGTTATTATACTTGATTTGATGCTGGCAACGGGAATGACCGCTGTCAAAACGGTCGATATCGTTAAAAAAGCGGGCGCAAGGAACATTAAGTTTATGTGCGTGCTGACTTGTCCTGAGGGCATTAGGGCGCTCCAAGAGGCGCACCCGGGTGTTGAAATTATTTGTGGCGCGATTGACCCCGCTCTCAACGAGGAACTGTATATCGTTCCGGGAATCGGCGACGGTGGAGATAGACTGTTTGGTACTAAGTGACAAATTTTTGATGGTATTTTTGTTCAAATACACGAATATTTTCTTTTTCGGAAAATGTACTTGACATTTTTCTGCAAAAGTGATATAATGTTTAACATAAAACCTGTGAGCAGAGAGAGTACGCTACGCCAATGCTTTTCAGAGAGCCGATTACGGTGTGATTTCGGCAAGTATGCGCGGCGGAATGGGTCTGTGAGGGCAATCCGAATCTCCGAGGTCGGGGTAGTAGGTGCGACGTTTTACGCGCGTTAAGCGTTTTGAGTGCGTTTTTGTGCATTTTGTGCTTAAACGAATTTGGGTGGTACCGCAAGACTTGTCTTGTCCCAATTTATGGGGCATTTTTTTTGCCCAAAAATTAAAATTGGAGGTCAATTATGAAAAAGTTTTTGAAAGTTTTGGCAACGGCACTTGCAGTTTCAGCCATGGCGTTTTCTTTCGGAGGGTGCGGTAATAATGCAAATTCCGGCGACGAAAGCAGTCAGTCAAGCAATTCCCAAAGCAGTGGTGATTTGTCAAACGAGCCTACGAGCGGTGATAAGCTGAAGATTGGAATTATCCAGTATGCGACTCATCCGTCGCTTGAGAATTGCTACAACGGAATTATGGACGGTTTGTTGGAAGACAGTGGGCATACCGAAAATTATGAAATTGTATTGCAAAACGGTCAGGGCAGTACTGAAACGTGTGACGCGATTGCAAAGAAAATGGTTGCGGAAAAGTACGATATGATTTTCGCGATTGCGACTCCCGCCGCGCTTTCGACATACGCGGCGGCAAAGGACAGCGATATTCCGGTGATTTTCTGTTCGGTGTCCGATCCGGTGGGTGCCGGTTTGACGGCGAGCTTTGACGCGGGTTTGGACAACTGCGTTGGTACTTCGGATGTTCTTGACCTTGAAAAGCAGGTAAATTTGATAAAGACCATTCAGCCTGATGTTAAGCGACTTGGCGTACTTTACACAACTACCGAGGCGAACTCGCTGTCTCAGCTCAAAACGTTGAAGGAAGTGTGTTCCGGTGTTGGAATTGAGGTAGTGGAACAGGGTGTTTCGAGTGCGGCTGATATTCCTCAGGCGGCTGCCGACTTGGCTTCAAAGGTTGACGCTATCAACAATTTTACCGACAACAATGTGGTAGATAACCTATCGGTTTTGTTGGAAAAGGCGAACGCGAAAAATGTTCCTGTATACGGGTCAGAGATTGAGCAAGTGAAGAACGGATGTATTGCTTCAGCATCGATTGATTATGTTAAGCTTGGATATAAAACCGCAAAGATGGGCATTGAGGTTTTGAATGGTAAAAAGTGTTCCGAGATGCCTGTTCAAATTATTTCGGATTCAGAACTGGTTGTGAATGAAGAAGTTGCAAAAAGATTTGGTCTCACGCTTCCCGAAAGCCTTTCCGATGCGGTAAGGGTGACAACCAACGCTTGATTTGTGCAATTTCACCAAATCTTTAATTTTCAAAAGGGGCTAAAATGAGTACTTTTGTAAGCATTTTAATTGGCGTCGCCGAAGAAGGTCTTATGTATGCGCTGTTGGCGATGGGAATGTACATCACATACAGCATTCTTGACTTCCCGGACCTCTCGGTTGACGGCACGTTCCCGCTTGGCGCGGTGCTGACGGGTGTGCTGATTATTCACGGGGTGAATCCGTGGCTGTGCCTGCTGATTTCGTTTGTGGCGGGAATGGCGGCGGGAATGCTCACCGGGTTGATGAATGTGAAACTCAAAATAATCCCGTTGTTATGCGGAATTATTGTATACACGGCAATGCTTTCGGTGAATCTTGTGTTGATTAAGGTTGGCACAGGCGGTATGGCAGTCGCGTCATTTTTTACAAAAGATACCATTTTTAACAGTTCGCTGGCAACAATAATTCCGAAAAACGTTGGCGGATTTGCGTTAAGAACTGTTTTTATTTCACTGATTATAGTGATTGTGTGCAAGATTCTTCTCGACTTGTATCTGAAGACAAAAAGCGGTTTGTTGCTCCGTGCAACGGGCGATAATGAACGATACACCACTATGTTGGGAAAAAATTCCGGAACAATCAAGATATTGGGGTTGATGCTCGGAAACGGCTTCGCAGCACTGGCGGGTTCGGTCATTGCCCAAAACAAGGGCAGTGCTGATCAGCAGATGGGCGTTGGAATGGTGGTTTTAGGGCTTGCGTCGGTCATTATTGGGGTGAGCTTGTTCAGACGCGTGAGATTTATGAAAGGTACTACAATGGTAATCCTTGGAAGTATCCTTTATAAAGCGGCTTACCAATTGGTTCTTTCAATTGGAATCCCAACAGATTGGAACAATTTGGTAAAAGCGTTGATTTTCTTGATTGCGCTGATAATAGGCGGCTCGAAATTCCAAAGTCTGCTCATAAAATTGTTCAAAAAACCGAAAAAATCCGTTGAAAATGCGGAATAATTGGTTGTTTTGACGAGAATTTCCAAGGGGGGTGATTCTACGCTTTCTCTGAATAAAGTTTCTAAAGTGTTCAATAAAGGAACAGTTGATGAAAATATTCTGTTCACGAACTTTAATCTGACCATTGAAGACCACGAGTTCATCTCGGTTATCGGCTCGAACGGAAGTGGCAAAACTACACTTCTGAACCTGATTTGCGGCACAATGATCCCTGACGTCGGTACGGTGGTATTCGGCGGCGAAAATGTCACGTCAATGCCCGAATTCAAGCGAGCGCGGCGAATCGGACGCGTGCTTCAGGACCCGAAAATGGGAACTTGTCCCAACCTCACAATCCTCGAGAATCTCGCGCTTGCGGAGAATAAAAACTGCAAATTCAATTTCACGAGGGCGGTCAACAAGCACCACGAGGAGCGCTTTCGGACACTTCTTGAGAGCTGCGGAATGGGATTGGAAAACCGTATGGGCGTACTTGCCGGGTCGCTTTCGGGTGGGCAGCGGCAGGCTCTCGCGCTGATAATCGCGACGATGACGGACATAGACCTGTTGATTCTGGACGAGCATACCGCCGCGCTCGACCCCAAGTCCTCGGAAATTCTTATGCAAATTACACAAAAAGTTGTTTCCGAGAAGAAACTAACGACCTTGATGGTGACCCACAACCTGCGCTATGCGGTTGAATACGGCTCCAGGCTTATAATGATGCACAGCGGCGAGGCGGTTATGGACATCAGCGGCGAGGATAAAAATCATCTTCGTGTGGAGGATATTCTGGACAAATTCAACGAAATTTCTATTGAATCCGGCAATTAATTTTACATTGGGAGCATTTGCTCCCATTTATTTTGTGCAATTTATACAAAAGGTGAAAAATGGATATATTTGACATTTTAAAGGAATATTTTGGTTACGAATCTTTCCGAAAAGGACAGCGGGAGTTGGTTGACGGCATTCTGGAGGGGCACGACTGCCTTGGAATAATGCCGACAGGTTCCGGAAAGTCGCTATGCTTTCAGATTCCCGCAATGATGATGAACGGTACAACCATCGCTATTTCGCCGCTTATCTCGCTTATGCGCGACCAGATTGACGCGCTTAATCAGTGTGGAATTCCCGCGGTTTGTATAAATAGCACAATTTCTGAGCGTGAAACTGTTGAAATATACCAAAAAGCGCGCGCGGGAGCATACAAGATTATTTATGTCGCGCCCGAGAGATTGTTAAGTCCGCGATTTTTGAATTTGTGCAAGGATCTTACAATTCCGCTTGTAGCCGTTGATGAGGCTCATTGTGTGTCGCAGTGGGGACAGAATTTTCGACCATCATATCTTGATATTTCAAAGTTTGTGCAAATTGCACAAAAACGTCCCACGGTCGCGGCGTTTACCGCGACGGCAACCGAGGCGGTAAAGCGCGACATTATCCGGATTTTGGCTTTGCAAAGCCCTTTGACGGTGATGACGGGCTATGACCGTCCGAACCTTTACTTTGAAGTGCGAAAGCCCGATGACAAGGACGCGGAGCTGCTCAGGGTGCTTAAAAACCGCTTTGGGAGCGCGATTGTGTACTGTATGACCAAACGCGTCACGGAGATGGTTCATAGAATGTTGCTCGCGAACAACATTCCAGCCGAGCTGTATCATGGCGGGCTTTCGGCGGAGGAACGTTCGGCGGCACAGGAGGATTTTATCTTTGACCGCGTGCGCGTGATGGTTGCCACAAACGCCTTTGGAATGGGCATTGACAAGTCGAATGTGTCGCTTGTGGTGCATTATAATATGCCGCTTGATTTGGAGAGCTATTATCAGGAGGCGGGACGCGCGGGGCGAGATGGCTCAAACGCACGCTGTATAATGCTTTACAGTCCCTCGGACATAAAAATGGCGCGGTATCTGATTGAGCAATCCGGCTCTGCGGAAACGTCCGAAAAGGAGTGTGAACAGCTTCAAAAGTGTGCTTTAACGCGACTTCAGAGCATTATTGATTACTGCAAGACCAAGAAGTGCTTGCGCGCGCATATTCTTAATTACTTCGGCGAAAAGACTAAATTTTCGTGTGGAAATTGTTCAAATTGCATAAAGGGTGAGAAACTTGAAGACATTACAATTGAATCTCAGAAGATTCTATCCTGCATTTTTCGCGTTAATCAAAACGGATTAATCGCGAATATTGAAGATATTTGCAATATTCTTCACGGAGATATTGCAGATGAACGATTTCACTCGCTGTCTACTTATGGAATAATGTGTGAAACTTCGTTACATCGGATTAGGCAAATTGCACAATTTCTTTTAACAGATGGGTATTTTGAGACTCGTGAATCCGATGGACACTGCGTTCTTACTGATAAATCCGATGAATTTATAAAGTCCGGGGATACTTTAATGATGCGGGTTAAGCACGATTCGGGGAGAAAATCCGACAAGACTGCCGATATTCCGAATCCCGAGCTGTTCGAGCGACTTTCAAGTCTGCGCAAAGAGATTGCGGATTCGCTTGGAGTGAAGGCTTATGTTGTGTTTCATAACTCCTCGCTGATGTCTATGTGTGAAATATTAAAAACAAATATTGATGATTTCATGATAGTTGATGTGGTCTGAAATCTGAAAGCAGAAAGCTATGGAAGAAAATTTTTGTCCGAAATCGTCGAATACCTTAATACCCGACCAAAAAGTGATTGAGGTGCGAAATTTGTGCAAAATCACGAAAATCACAAAATATAGAAAACTCTCTTGACGTGACAAACTAAATATGGTATAATTGAACTATACTCGTTTCGGGCAATTTAATAAAAAAGGGATGTTTTCAATGATTACTGTCATCAAAAAAGACAATACAAAAGAGGCTTTTAACGTTCAGAAAGTCGTAAATGCCGTGAATAAATCGGCGACTCGCGTTATGTACAAGTTCACGCCTGAGGAGCTTAATTTTATCTGTAAATTCGTTACGGACAGGGCTTTGGAAACTCAGCGCGATGAGATTACCATTGCGGAAATGCACAATATCGTTGAGAGCGCTTTGGAGAAAACTAACCTTTCAGTAGCGAAAAGCTACAAGGATTATAGGAATTATAAACAAGATTTTGTTCACATGTTGGACGAAGTTTATGTAAAATCACAATCAATAATGTACATCGGCGATAAGGAAAACTCAAATTCGGATTCGGCGCTGGTGTCCACAAAACGTTCACTTATTTTGAATGAGCTGAATAGAGAGCTGTACAAGAAATTTTTTATGACCGCCGAGGAGCTTCAGGCTTGCCGCGACGGGTATATTTACGTACACGATATGAACGCGCGCCGCGATACTATGAATTGCTGTCTGTTCGATATGAAAAACGTGATGGATGGCGGCTTTGAAATGGGCAACCTTTGGTACAACGAGCCGAAGACCCTGGCTGTCGCGTTTGACGTTATTGGCGATGTGACGCTTGCCGCCGCTTCACAGCAGTACGGCGGGTTCACGGTGCCTAACGTGGATTTGCTGTTAGAACCATACGCGGAGAAAACGTACAAAAAGCAGTTTGACAGATACAAGAGCCTTGGACTTTCCGAGGAGGTCGCCGACAGAGAAGCGATGAAAGACGTGAAAGTCGACTTCGAGCAGGGCTTCCAGGGGTGGGAGTACAAGGTTAATTCGGTTAGCTCCAGCCGCGGCGATTACCCGTTTATCACAATGTCTGCGGGCACGGGACGCGGAAAATTCGCGAAAATGGCGGCTATCACTATGCTGGAGGTGCGCGCGAAAGGGCAGGGGAAAAAGTCCTGTAAAAAACCGGTTCTTTTCCCAAAAATTGTATTTTTATATGACGAGAAGCTCCACGGCAAGGGCTGTGAGCTTGAGGACGTGTTTGAGGCGGGCATTGCGTGTTCGCAGAAAGCGATGTACCCCGACTGGCTTTCACTATCTGGCGAGGGATATGTTTCCGAAATTTACCAAAAGTATGGGGAAATCATCAGTCCGATGGGTTGCCGCGCGTTCCTGTCGCCGTGGTTTGAGCGCGGCGGAATCGAACCCGCCGACGCTGATGACAAGCCGATTTTTGTGGGGCGGTTCAATATCGGAGCGGTCAGCCTGCACCTGCCGATGATTTATGCGAAATCACAGCAAGAGGGCAAGGATTTCTTTGAGGTGTTGGACTATTATCTGAACCTGATTCGGCGGATTCATCAGCGGACATACGACTATCTGGGCGAAATGCGCGCGTCCACGAATCCGTTGGCGTACTGCGAGGGCGGCTTCCTGGGCGGACATCTGGGCTTCCATGACAAGATTAAGCCGCTGCTTAAGTCCGCGACAGCTTCATTTGGAGTTACCGCGCTGAATGAATTGGAACAAATTGCCAACAAGCATTCTATAATCGAGGACGGGAGCTTTGCGCTGAAGACGATGGAGTTCATCAACAAGCGGATTCAGGAATTCAAGCGCGAGGACGGGCATCTTTACGCGATTTACGGAACGCCTGCGGAGAATTTGTGTGGGCTTCAGGTAAAGCAGTTCCGCAAGAAATACGGGCTGATTGAAAACGTTTCCGACCGTGAATATGTTTCTAATTCTTTCCATTGCCATGTGTCGGAAGATATAACGCCTATTCAAAAACAAGATTACGAGCAGAGATTCTGGAATCTTTTTAATGGCGGAAAAATCCAGTATGTGCGTTATCCGATTGATTATAACAAAGGCGCGGTGAAGAGTTTGGTGCGCCGCGCGATGAAAAAGGGGTTCTATGAGGGCGTTAATTTATCACTCGCGTACTGCGATGACTGCGGCTACCAGCAACTGGAAATGGACGTTTGCCCGAGGTGCGGAAGTCGGAATCTTACGAAAATCGACCGTATGAACGGCTATCTGAGCTATTCGCGCGTCAAGGGCGACACGCGCCTGAACGCCGCAAAGATGGCGGAGATTGCCGATCGCAAGTCTATGTGAAAAACTTTTGGGAGAATTGCACAAAAATGCGCTATCACAATATTACAACTGATGATATGCTTAATGGCGATGGTCTGCGGACGGTGCTGTGGGTTGCGGGCTGTACGCACAGATGCGAGGGCTGTCATAACCCGATTACATGGGATATTGACGGCGGAATTCCCTTTGATGAAGCGGCTTCGCGGGAATTGTTCGAGAAGCTGAAGCCGGACTATATCAGCGGATTGACGCTCAGCGGAGGCGACCCGCTTCATCCGCGAAATCGCGATGATGTTACGGCTCTTTGTTTAAAATGCCGAAAAATGTTTCCGGATAAGACAATCTGGTTGTACACGGGATTCACGTTTGAGGAGATTTCGGATTTGGAAATTATTTCTATGTTGGACGTGATTGTGGACGGACGGTTCATGAAGTCGCAGTTTGACGCAAAACTCCATTGGAAGGGAAGCGCGAATCAGCGCGTGATTGATGTTAAGGAAACGCTGAATTTGGGAAAAATTGTGCTTTTTGACTAATCAATTACATAATTGGAAGAAAAAATCGTCGATTTGCACAAGTAAAATTGACTTCAGTTGTCTTGACAAGCCCACAATTTGGGTTTATAATATTAATATGTGAAATAATATGTTCGCGGGGTAGCTTGAATTTCTGTTGAAAGGATGGGAATCAGACATGACTGAGACTACGGCTCGACATGATTCTGACAAAAGGGTTATCCGAACGAAAAAGGCAATTAAGACTGCTCTTTTCAGAATTATGGAAGATAAGGATATTTCATCAATTACCATCAGCGAGTTATCTAAGCAGGCGGGCGTCAATCGGCGGACTTTTTATATGCATTACCGTAACATTACCGACATTCTTGATGAGATTGAAGGCGACCTTGTTGAGGCGCTCGGTCATCTTGTCAAGCGGTTTGATGCGACTGATTTGAGAAAAAGTACATACGATTTGTTCATTGGGCTGAACGATTTGATAACAGTGGAATTTGACTATTATTTCCATCTTGTGCGAGTGGATATGCGCGGAATGCTATTGTCGCGGCTGAAAAGCGTAATTAAAACATCCACGGATCAGCTCCTGGAGCGGGTTTCAAGCCTTAATACCGCTGCTTCAAAGGTGGTTTCGTCTTTCATTGTCGGCGGTTTTTTCAACACATATCTTGAGTGGCATAGTCGCCCGGAGAAAATTCCAATCGAGACTGTTGCGAATTTGGCAAGCGGTTTGATCGGAACATGCGTTGACGATTTGCGTGTTTATCGTTGATTAGTGAAAATTTGAAGTCCGTTCCATTTTGGGACGGATTTCTTGTGCAAAAAGGAGAAATTTTATGCAGTTTATTGTTAATAATGTACAAATGAAAGCTGCTGAGAAAAATTGTAACGAGAAATTTATTTCATATTCTCAAATGATGATGAATGCGGGAACTCAGATTGCAAGTCGGATTCGGGAAAATTTCAAGCCGTGTCAAACGGCTGTGATTTGTGGCGCGGGTAATAACAGGGGAGATGGTTTTGTAATCGCTCAAAGCCTTATAGAATGCGGCTTTAAGGTCAAAGTAATCCTTGCGTGCGGAGAGCCGAAAACCGAGTGCGCTCATGAATTTTTCGTCAAATTAGACAAAAACAAAATTTTTGACCTTTCTGAAGATTCGGAAAGGTGCAAAACTATTGTGCAAAATGCCGAAATTGTCGTTGATTGTGTGTTTGGAACGGGATTCCACGGTTCGCTCCCGGGGGAGATTGCTATGCTGTTTGACGCCGCAAAGTGGCGTCCTGTGCGGATTTCCGTTGATGTTCCGAGCGGTGTGAATTCCGATACGGGGGAGTTTGATCCGAGATGCTTCTACCCGACACGAACTTATGTACTGGCGGCACTCAAGAAGTGTTTTCTAGTGCCGGTTTGCCGCGATTTACACGGAGAAACGGAGCTACTGGATATCGGAATAAACGGCAGTTGTTACAAGGAGTTTTTGGGCATTTTGACGAATGAGAGCTGTCGGCGCGTTTTGCCGGAGCGGAAGCCGAGTTCACATAAGGGAAGTTTCGGACGTTTGTTGAATATTGCGGGAAGTCTTTATTACAGCGGCGCGGCGGTAATGAGTACCCGTGCCGCGCTCCGCACGGGCGTCGGACTTTGCGCGCTTGCCGCGCCTGTTTCGGTTGTAAAAGCGCTTGCGGGAACACTGGTTGAAAACACGTTTATCCCGCTCCCCGAAACGATTGACGGGTTTATTGGTGAAAATGCACAAGAAAGAATTTTGCCTATTTTGACGAGAGCAAGCGCGATTTCTGTCGGATGTGGTCTTGGAAACAGCGAAAATACTCGAAAAATGACGGAATATATTATTAAAAATGCAAG
>CAYZQU010000022.1:0-274 GCA_964480645.1 uncultured Ruminococcus sp.
TACCTGGCTGTACGGCTGTCTGTGACCGAGTTTTCTCTTAACGTGCTTCTTGGGCTTGTAAGTGAAAACGGTGATTTTCTTTGCCTTGCCGTTCTTCAGCAATGTAGCCTTTACAGTCGCGCCGTTTACATACGGAGCGCCAACGGTGATTCCATCGTCCTTGCCTACCATAATTACCTTGTCGAAAGTGATTTCGCCCTCTGCGTCGAGCTTCTCAACAAAGAGAACATCGCCCTCTTTGACCTGATACTGCTTTCCGCCTGTTTCAATTACT
>CAYZQU010000022.1:284-897 GCA_964480645.1 uncultured Ruminococcus sp.
CCTACACATGCGGCTCTATTATTATATCATAATTAAAACGGTTTGTCAAGGGGTTTTTGGATTTTTTTGAAAAAAGTCGCGGAACAGTCCCCTGCCCCGCGATTTTTATTAGTTGGATTCTAACAACGAGGTCATTTCCTCAACCATTTCGTTGATTTCGCTTACACCCGCAGCAACCTGCTGAGTATCGTTCGCGTTGTTCGCCGCCATCGCGTTGATAGAATTGAACTGCTCATTTGCACTCCGGAAGTTCTCGGCGATTTCCTGATTGATGGTGATTGTCCGCGCGATAACCTCCGACTGCTTGGCATACGTATCTCCCATAGTACCGATTGCGCTGACGGACTCGTTCAGCAGTGACGCCATATCCTGCATACTCTGAAACATATTCGAGAAATACTCGTTTTGTGTATTCAGCTTTTCGGAGCTTTCCTGAATCTGACCGGTAATTGTCTTAACATTGCCCTGAATCCGCGCTACAACACCCTCAACTACCTTAAGCGACTCTTGCGTTCTGTTCGCCAAGTTGCCGACTTCCTGAGCGACTACCGCAAATCCGCGTCCCGCTTCTCCCGCTCTTGCCGCCTCAATGGAAGCATTCAGTGCAAGCAGG
>CAYZQU010000022.1:907-13293 GCA_964480645.1 uncultured Ruminococcus sp.
GAGGAAATATCGCTGATAAGCTTCAGCGTGCCGCCGATCTCACGAATCGCGTCGGAGAGCTTCTTTGCGTCCTCGGTGGTAGCCCCCATAGCGTTGGAAACCTCGCCGTTGATGTTATGCAAATCGTTCAGCAGTTTTTCGTTCTCCACGGACTTATCAAGCAATTGCTTAGAGGTGGATTCGACTTTCTCAACGTTTTAGGTAACTTCGCCCTCCCACTTGCTAAGCTCACTGAGGTTTGTCATACTTGCGTCTGTCTGGGACGAAAGCGATGCGCTGTTCTTTACCAACGATGCGCTTGTTGCCGCCAGTTCTTCGGCGGACGCACTCTCACTGTCGGAAGCTCTGGACAATGTAGTTCCAATTTGGTTCAGACGTTCGGCAACACCCCGAACAGAACCGAGGACATTGCCCATCTCTTGGTCGTGACCCTCTACCGTCACTAAAAGCTTAGTGGTGTATTGTGTGATGACAATACATCCTATGGTGCTTACAATATAAATGATAACTGTGAAAATCCAGCCAATATAGCTGTGGAGCTTCAAATACCCAGCAGGAGAAATCAAAATGCCGACAACGTTAAACGCAATCGCCGCGCCCGAACTTACCAACAGCACATTTCGATTGTAATATGTAACGAGCAGAAGCGTTGAGACGATGTAATAATGCGTTATGCAGACATACCCTTCGCATTCCGGTGTGTTGACAATCGTAACAAGCGTACCTACAATCGGCGGGATCATCGCGAAAAAGTACTTTGTCGCGTTGCCCAACGGCTTTCTCAAAAGCCATGTAATGAGCGCGAGCGCGGACGAAATCGGGAACAAACATTCCGCCTTCGAGCCGTGTAGGAAAAGCATTACAAACGCCCAACCCGCAAGTCCCACTCCGCCAATAAAAATCAGCATCATGTGGTCACCAATTCTATTGTCTTTTTTTTGCTGCCTGCATTTGCATAATTATGCCTCCAACAAACAAAAAAGAACCTATTACTTTTTGAATATTGCAATAGACTCCTTTTCGTAGTTTTAATTTGTCTAATTATACCATATAAGTTTGAATTTGTCAAGTATTTTTGGAGAAAAAAACAATTTTGCACAAAGAACTGTGATTTTGTTCAATTATTTAATCCAATTTTTGTGTATTTCGTTGAATTTGTAAAATGTGTAAAAATTTTCTTGACAAACGATAAAAGAAGTTGTATAATATAATCAAACAAAGGAAGCGGATCACCTCCGAATCGTTTGTTTGTTTAGTTGTCTCCTTTCTTTTGTTCTACACATTTAATTATAATTTGATTTTGAGTCCCAATCGGGACTCTTTTTTTGCATAAATTTTGAAAAAAGTATGGAAAAATCCATTTATTTGTGCTATAATATTAAGGTATGGTTTTACAAAGCGGGTTTTGCGCATTATAACCTAAAACACCTATCCAAGTGAACGACAAATTCAAAACGCGCGTGTCACGTCACACACAAAGTGTGGGACGTGACACGCAGGCGAGCACAAATGAAATTGGACGAAGTCCGATTTCATTTGCGCGGTTTTGAATTTGCTATTAAAAATAAGGGGGATATTACGGCTATGGCTAAAAAGGGCGGATTAAAAATTCCGGGAGTGTCGTTCAGTTGGAAACGCGCTCTGGGAATCACGGCGGCGAAACAAAAATTCGCGCGTAAAACGGGAATTCCAACCAGCAAGGCGGGTCTGGAGCGCAAGGTCGGAAAAGCGGTTCTTGATTTGCTGAATCCGAATTCCAAAAAACGTAAGTAGGATATGCAAAAATGACAGACACCTATCCGAGTGAACGGCAAATTCAAAACGCGCGTGTCACGTCACACACGAAGTGTGTGACGTGACACGCAGGCGAGTACAAATGAAATTGGACGAAGTCCAATTTCATTTGCGCGTTTTTGAATTTGCTTTTTAGATAAGGAGATAAAATGGCAGATTTTAACAGGCAACAAATTGGGAACGCGGTTTATCTGACTAAAATCACGGACAAGCATTTCAAAACGAATCAGATAACGGTTCATTTTTACACGGAATTTAACGATGATTCTAAACTCACCCGCGCGGACTACGCTCTGGCGGCGTATCTTTTGTCAGATAGCTGTTGGAAATATCCGACTTATTCGGCGATGTCACGGCAGTTGATGGGGCTGTACAGATCCTCGCTGTCATCGGGCACAAATTTCAGTCCGACGGGGGCGCGGCATACCTATCTCCGTGCGGATTTTCTGGACAATCGCTTTGCGCTGAACGGTGAAAATATTGAATCGGAAATGTGCAAGCTGCTGGGCGAATGCATAGTTCATCCCAATGCCGCAAAAAACGCGTTTGACGGTGCGTCAACGGAGCTTATGCGCGGAGAGCTTATAGACACCATTACAAGCGTAATCAATGATAAATCTGACTACGCGCGGGAAAACGCCGCGAAAACAGCGTTTCGCGGAGAACCTCAACAATTTTCGGCAAACGGCACACGTGAACAGGCGGAAAACGCGAATTCCGAGACCGCCTACTCCGCGTATCGCAATCTCATTGACACAGCGCATATAGAGATTGTCTGCGCGGGCAGCAGTGATTTCTCCGTTGCCGAGGAGGAAATGTTCCGGACATTCCTCGAAATTAACCGCCGTACTGTAATCAATAAGCCCACGTTGAAAACCTCGGCGCTTAAAGAAAAACCCGAGTATGTTTCGGATACTCTTCCGATGATGAACCAAGCAATCCTGCGAATGTATTTCAAAGCCCCGTCCCTTACAGACAGATTCGCGAACAAAATGCTAACGCTGATTCTCGGTGGATTGCCCACCTCGCGGTTCTTTACGAATATCCGCGAAAAGAAGTCGCTGTGCTACTACTGCTCGGCGATATCGACATTTGACAGAAAATATATGACCGCTTACGCGGGTGTAGAGCCGAAAAATCTGAAAAAAACTCAAAGAGCGATTATGAAAGAAATTTCCGACATAGCCGAAAACGGCGTTACTAATGAGGAACTTGAAACCGCGAGTCTGTTTATCCAAAATTCACTCCGCTCGATTTACGATACTCCCGAATCGCTTGCGGCGTGGTACACGACACAGCTCCACAACGATATGATTTTCACGCCCGAGCAGTCCTCCGAGGAGCTTAGCCGCGTTACAAGCGGGCGGGTAAGAGCGGCGGCTCAGCAATACAAGCTGGACACCGTATATTCCTTATCGGGAGGCGATAAATGATGAAAAAGATTCACAGTGACATAATAAAAGAAACCTGCCTGAAATATGTTCACAAAAGCGGCGTAACCGTGTATATGCTGCCGATGGAGGGCGTTTCCACAGCGGTGGCGCAGTTCACGGCGAAATTCGGCTCTCAGGACAATGAATTTTCCGTAAACGGCGGTGAAATTGTCAAAATCCCCGACGGAACGGCGCATTACCTTGAACACAAGCTGTTTGAAAGCGAGGAAAAAGACGCGTTCGCGATGTTCGCTGAAACGGGCGCTTCCTGTAACGCGGGCACAAGCTTCGACTACACGCAGTATTATTTTGCTTGTACGGATAATTTCTCCAAAAATCTGGAGATTCTGCTGGACTTCGTTCAAGACCCGTATTTCACGCCTGAAAACGTAGAAAAGGAGCGCGGAATTATCGGTCAGGAAATCACAATGTATCGCGATAATCCCTCGTGGCGTGTGTTCACAAACCTCCTTGAGGGAATGTATCATGTAAACCCCGTTCGTCTGGACATAGCGGGCACAGTGGAGAGCATCGCGAAAATCACCCCTGATACGCTCTATGACTGCTATAACGCGTTCTATAACCCCGCGAATATGTATTTATGCGTGGCAGGAAACTTCGACCCGGACGAGGTTGTGCGAATCTGCGATGAATGCCTTAAAGACCGCGCTCCGCTGAATGTAAAAACCGCCGATTTCATCGAACCGCTCAAAGTGAATAATCCGAGGGTAACGCTTAAAATGCCCGTTGCAAAGCCGATTTTCGAGCTTGGATTCAAACGCGCGGCGGTTTCGGGACAGGCGCAGACGGACGAGTTTATTTATTACAATATCCTTATGGATATTATGTTCGGGGAAATGTCTGATTTTCTCGCCGATATGCGAATACAAGGACTGCTTAACACGGAATTTGCCGCGAGCGTTTTCAGCGGGAGAAATCATAATTTCCCGTTCGCGCGAGGAGAAAGCGATAATCCCGACGCGGTATTGGAGGAAATGCGGAATCGAATCCGCGCGTTTAAGGAATCTCCCCCGACCGAGGAGGAATTCAACTGCGTAAAGCGCGCGAATTACGGCTCATTGGTGCGCGAGTACAGCTCCGCAGACTCAATAGCGTCCACGCTGTCGGACGCGGCTCTGGACGGTACTTCGCCGTTCGCGGTAATCGACACCGCCGCAAACGCGGATTATGCGAGAATGTTGGAATTCCTCAAGGATTTGGACGAAAATAACGCGTGTATATCCATAGTAGGCGATATAAATTAATTGCACGCTTGACCGAGGCATGCAAATCCCGAAAGCTGCCGTTAAAGCGTAACCGAAATCTCGCAAGCGAGCTATCTGTGGAGCTTTAACGGCGAGGCTAGGGCAAACGGAGCGCAGCGGAGTTTGCCCGGTTATGGATTGATTGTGCGTTTGAACAACGCATGCAAATCCCGAAAGCCGCCGTGAACGCGCAGCAAAGCGGAGCGGTCACGGCGAGGCTAGCGCAGATTAAAATTGCAATGCAATTTTAATCTGCGCGGTTCGGGATTTGCTTTTAAGATAAGGAGATAAAATGACAAACTTACTTTTAGCTTCACAAGAAGCATTTACAAAAATGACAGTAGAATTCCCGAATCTGTTCGGAGGTATGCAGATTGAGTACTACCGAGGATTCAACGTATTTGGAATTCCAATTTACTGGTATGGAATCATCATCGCGGTTGGTGTAGTACTCGCGTATTTTTACGCAATGCACCGCGCAACCAAGGACTTCGGTCTGGTTAAAGACCGCGTGTTCGACGTTGTTTTCGTGTGTCTCATCGGCGGATTCCTGTTCGCGCGGATTTATTATTGCGTGTTCAAGACACTCGACCCCAATTCCCCGGTAAAATACAACTTTATTACGACATTCACGACAATCCGCGACGGCGGAATCGCTATCTACGGCGGAATAATCGGCGCGGTGGTTGTCGGACTTGTGATGTGCAAGCTCCGCAAGGTGAACTTCTTCGCAATGGCTGACTTAGCGTCACTCGGATTCCTTATCGGACAAACGCTCGGACGTTGGGGGAACTTCATCAATCAGGAGGCATACGGCGCGGTCTGCGACCCTAACTGGATTTTCGGTATGACAGGCACGAACATCGCGCTTGAAACCCCCGTAAATTCTCTGGTTCACCCGTGTTTTCTTTATGAAAGCACATGGTGTCTGTTGGGATTCATCTTCCTGCATATTTACAGCAAAAAGCTGCGTACCTATGACGGTGAAATCGCGCTTTTGTATGTGATGTGGTACGGGTTCGGACGTATGTTCATCGAGGGTCTTCGCACGGACAGCCTTTACGCGGGAAGTATCAGAATCTCTCAGCTTGTCGCGTTTGTCAGCTTTATCGCGGGACTCGCACTGTTTATCGTGTTCAAAATTCTCACCAAACGCAGCGGAAAGCCGCTCTATGTAAATTCCGCGACTTCGTCTGAACTTATCAAGCACGACAAACTTATCGAGGAAACCAAAAAGGCTAAGAAAACAAAATCCCCCGCCGAGGCTGAAACGGCGGAGGTTCATGAAGACAGCGAAGATATTGAAGATATTAACAATTCGGAGGATTCCGAAAATACCGATGATAATTCGGAAAATTCCGAAGACGTTGACAATGAAACGGAGGATTAACAATGAGCGCAAAAATTATTGATGGAAAAGCAATCTCGGCGGCAGTTAAGGAACAAGTCCGTGCGGAAATCGAACGCGACAATATGAACGTAGGATTGGCAGTGGTGATTGTCGGTGACGACCCCGCATCGCGCGTTTACGTCAACAACAAGAAAAAAGCCTGCGAGTTCTGCGGAATCAAGAGCTTCGAGTACGCTCTCCCGGCGGACTGCACTGAGGAACAGCTTCTGGAGCTTGTGGACACGTTAAACGCGGATTCTGCGGTAAACGGAATTCTGGTTCAGCTTCCCCTCCCCGCTCATCTGGACGAAAAACGCGTAATAGAGCGCATTTCCCCTCTTAAAGACGTTGACGCGTTCCACGAAAGCAATGTCGGCAAGATTATGATTGGAAATTACAGCTTCCTGCCCTGCACGCCCGCCGGCTGTATGGAGCTTATCCACAGCACGGGAATCGAAGTTGCGGGCAAAGAGTGTGTTGTAATCGGACGCTCTAACATCGTCGGAAAGCCCATGGCAATGCTGTTGCTCCACGAAAACGGAACAGTTACCATCTGCCACAGCAAGACGAAAAATCTCACCGAGGTGTGCCGCCGCGCGGATATTCTTGTAGCAGCGGTAGGACGCGCGAATTTCGTCACCGCCGATATGGTCAAGGAGGGCGCGGTGGTTATTGACGTGGGAATCAACCGCCTTGAAAACGGAAAACTCTGCGGAGACGTGAAGTTCGATGAGGTAAGCGAAAAGGCAGGTTGGATCACTCCCGTGCCGGGCGGCGTAGGACCGATGACCATTGCAATGCTTATGCGCAATACCGTAACCGCTTGCCGAATCCAATCCAGATGAAGAATAAAAAGACCTTTTTAAGCTCCGCGATTATCCTCACGGCGGCGCTGGTGCTGGTATGCGTGTTTATGCCCGACTGGAATCCCGGCTCTGTTGCCGCCGTGGTATTAATCGCGATTCTATGCGCGTTTCAGTGGGTACTTTATATCTGGACGCGTAAACAGTGATTATAATCCGAAGCTTACGGACAGCGCGTCGTTTACTTGCTGCATAGAGTTGCTGTCCAACTCGCCCATACGCTCCTTAAGGCGGCGTTTATCCAATGTACGAACCTGCTCCAGCAGCACCACGGAATCCTTTGCAAGACCGCACGAGGACGCGGAAACTGAAATATGTGTCGGAAGCTGCGACTTTTCCTTTTTACTGGTGATTGCCGCGGCTATGACGGTCGGCGAATGTTTGTTCCCCACGTCGTTCTGGACAATCAGCACGGGACGAATTCCGCCCTGTTCGCTGCCCACCACCGGACTTAAATCGGCGTAATAAATTTCCCCGCGTTTTACTAACATTTCAAACACCCTTTCTATGTGATTATGTGCAATGTGATGGCGGACTTTGTCCGCTGTGCCATTATTATTGACGGAGATTTTTTTGATTATTCAAATTTCCAACACAAATTAAAGGAGATTTTCAATGAATTGGAATCAACTTTTGTGTGACCGCCGCGAGCGCGCCCATTCAACTCAAAACCCCAATGAAACCCGCTCGGAATTCCACCGCGACTATCATCGAATTATCGGAAGCGCGTCATTCCGACGGCTTCAGGACAAGGCTCAGGTATATCCGCTGCGGCGCGGGGACTTTGTCCGCACGCGTCTTACTCACTCGTTGGAGGTAAGCTCTTTCTCGCGCTCGCTTGGAGATATGATTTTTCGAGGTCTGAAAGCGGAAACCACCGTCCGCGAGAATTGCTGTGATATTCTCGAATGCGCGGGACTGATTCACGACATCGGAAATCCTCCGTTCGGACATTACGGAGAATTCGCCATACGCGAGTGGTTCAAGCTGAACCTTGAACGTCTGGAATTCCGTGGAAAACCCGTCACAGAACTGCTTTCCGAACAGATGAAAGCGGATTTTCTGAACTTCGAGGGCAACGCGCAAGCGCTTCGTGTAATCTCTCGCCTGCATTGCCTGACCGATATGGATTACGGAATGAACCTCACCTTCGCCTTGTTGAACACCATCATAAAATACCCTACAAATTCTCTCGGAATTGACAAGCACAGCGGAAACGTCAAGACCAAAAAAATGGGATATTTCACATCCGAACAGGCTCTCTATGAGGAAATTTCACACTCCACAGGCGCGATAAACTGCCGCTATCCGCTGACGTTCATACTCGAGGCGGCGGACGACATCGCCTATCTCACCGCCGACATTGAAGACGCGACTGTAAAGGGCTATATCGGATATTCCACGCTGATTGAGGAGCTTTCGCAAACGAATTCCGAAGACATTCACAACGCACTGAAATCACTGAAATCCATGCTTGAAAAAGCGAAAGAACACGGAATACCCGACCCGGAGAAAAAAGCGGTTCAACGGTGGATTATCGGAATCCAGACAATGCTTATCATAGCCGCTTCAAACGAATTCATCTCCAATTATGACGCTATTATGAACGGTCTCTTCTCGCGGGATTTGTTGAGTGGAAGTCCCGTAAAACAGCTTTGGAAACTGCTCGGCGACATTTCCTACCGATACGCTTTCCGCAGCCGCGATATCGTGAAATCCGAGCTTGCCGAACATACAGTGATGTTCTCATTGCTTGATAAAATCGTTCCGGCGGTTTTGTCGGACGAGAAAACCGGCTACGCAAACGACCTCACAGAACTGCTATCCGAAAACTACCTCGCCATTTGCCGTAGGGAATGTGAGGGAAAATCCGCGCGGGAACAGTGCTATCGCCGCATTCTGCTGGCAACCGACTGTGTAAGTGGAATGACCGACAGCTATGCCACAGAATTCTTTTCCCTTTTGAATGGACACCACCCCGGATTCACCGATGCAAATTAAGGAGATTTCTTGATGTACAAGGTTTTTTTAGCCGAGGACGATGACGGAATCGCAAACGCAATCGCGAAAAATCTCGCGGAATGGGATTTTGAAGTGCGCCGCGCGGAAAATTATCGCGATGTAATCACCGAATTCACGAACTTCGCGCCGCATATCGTGCTGTTGAACATTGCGCTTCCGTTCTACAACGGATTCTATTGGTGCGCAGAAATACGCAAAATAAGCAAGTGCCCCGTGGTATTTATTTCATCAGCGGCAGATAACCTGAATATCGTCACAGCAATGAATATGGGCGGTGACGATTTCATAGCCAAACCGTTTGACCTTAACGTTCTCATCGCGAAAATGCAGGCAATTCTAAGGCGGAGCTACGACTTCGCGCAGAACATCTGAATCATCGACCACAAAGGGGCAGTCCTGAACAAGACAAACGCGACCTTGACGTTCAACTGCGGGAAAATCGACCTCACGAAAAACGAATATCGCATTATGGAAACGCTGTTGGAAAATAAAGGAAAGGTTGTCAGCCGCGAACTGCTGATGAACCGCCTATGGGAAACCGACAGCTATGTGGACGAAAACACACTCTCGGTGAATATCGCGCGACTTCGCAAAAAGCTTGACGCGGCGGGATTACACGACTTTATCACCACTAAAGTCGGACATGGATACATTGTTTGAACGGAGCAAAAATGGATAAACTTGACAAATATTGTGGCTGTCTGATTGGAGGGGCTGCCGGAGACGCTCTGGGTTATGCGGTGGAGTTTATGTCCGAGGATGCGATTTTCACAAAATACGGCGCGGGCGGAATCTCCGAATATGAATTGGACGGCGGATTGGCGCGAATTTCCGATGACACACAGATGACAATGTTCACTGCAACCGCGCTGTTGGACGGAATCACGCGCGGCAGTCTCCGTGGCATTATGAGCGGATTTGAAAGCTATATCGCCGAAGAATATAAGGGTTGGTATCTCACGCAGACGCGCAAATTTCCCGTGGACATTAAAGAGAATTACGCTCAATACAGTTGGATTATGAACATTCCCGAAATCTTCGCGCGCCGCGCTCCCGGAAACACCTGCCTTTTCGCACTGGAAACCGGCACTCCCGTGGCGGACAGCAAGGGCTGCGGCGGCATTATGCGCGTTGCGCCGATTGGATTGTACTTCGCGAACGGAAACCACACTCAAAAATCACAAGACGAAATCGACCTTCTTGGAGCGCGCGCCGCCGCGATTACCCACGGTCACGATCTTGGATATATTCCCGCTGCGGCTCTGGTTCACATAATCAGTCTGCTTGTAAAGAATGATAATATATCCGTATTGGATGCTGTCGCGGATTCAGTTGTCCAAATGCGAAAGCTGTTCGGAGATTCCCCTTATATTGAACAATTTCACCGTCTAATGGAAAAAGCGGGAGATCTGGAAGCAAGCTCCATAAGCGACTTGGACGCGATTCACCAACTCGGAGAGGGGTGGGTTGCTGAGGAAACCCTCGCAATTGCCGTATTCTGCGCACTCCGATACGAAGACGACTTTGAAAGCGCAATCCGAGCCGCCGTAAACCACAACGGCGACAGCGATTCCACGGGGTCTGTCTGCGGAAACATTCTCGGGGCGCGGCTCGGTTACAACAAAATCCCGAAGAAGTTCGTTGAGAAACTCGAATTCCACGATATATTGCTTGAACTGGCGGACGATTTGCTTTCCGACTGCCAAATGAGCGAGTATAGTGAATATCGCGACCCCATCTGGGAAAAGAAATACATAAAAAGAACCTATCGCCCATAAACAAACTCCCCGAAACATTGGTTTCGGGGAGAATTTTTAATTGTTGATTAACCCATCGGCTCGGTGCGCGGCTTGGTACGCTTAACCTCGCCACCAGGATAGCCCGTAGGAGTCTGCGTCTGGGGATCGGGTTGACGCGAAGTCACGCCCTCGGGCGCGGGATAGCGTGGCTTCATTGGAGCAGCACCCGGGGCTTGCGTCTGCGGAGCGGGCTGACGCGGAGTTACTCCCTCAGGCGCGGGATAGCGCGGCTTCATCGGAGCAGCACCGGGAGCTTGCGTCTGCGGCGCGGGTCTGCGTGCAGTTCCACCCATCGGAGTCGCGTTAGCGCTCGGAGCTTGAGACTGTGCCTGCTGTGGAGCAGCTTGAACCGGTCTCGCCTGCTGAGGCGCGGTTTGCTGAACGGGATTTGCCTGCTGCTGCGGAGCAACCTGTTGTGTAGCGGGCTGAGCGGGTTTATTGGTGTTATCCTCAAACCACTTCACCGCCATCATCGGACTGAGTACGAAGTCCAACACTTCAGGCAAACCCTCATAAACCGTATCACCAACTCCAACGTTTGTGGCGGTAGGTTCACAAATATTGTAAGTCACCTGTCTGCGATACTTCACGCGACAGTATAGAAACTCAGGCGGAATTTTATCAATCTGCGAAATCTCCTCCAACCAAAGGAACGGAGACATTCCGCCGATACTAACATCATCAATCAGCCAGCCCGAAGCTGCGTCCGCGTCATTGTGACACAGATACAGCGCGAAATTGAACTTGCGCTCCTTGTCGCCGTTCATCAAACCGATAGAGAACTCCTTAACAACGAAGCTGTTCAACACAGGACTTTCGTATCCACAGCACGGGCATACGCCGCCATATCCAAAGAGCTTCGCGTTGATATCGCGCGAGAAGAAGTTGCGATAATGCTTGGGGAATCCGACGCGGTAAGCATCAATTCTCCGAACCTCGCTGCGGATATAATCGAATTCCTTGCGGCTGATTTCAGGAACAGGCTTGTAATAATACGGAAGCTGGTCGATAAGCATAATGTTCGGTTCTTCCGTCCCGGAATACAGTCCGCGCAGTGCGCCCTTATCCGTGCCTGTAAGGATATATTCCACATATCCCGCGTATTGCGGCTTGGAAAGATTGTCACGTAAAACCACATATTTCGCGGTCTTAGCCTTATCATCAACATTGATAGGCTCAGACATATCAATGATTTTCATGAGCTTATTCTCGGAACTTAACAGCGCGATCCGATCCATATCCATATCGCACACATAAATTCTGGAAAGCGTCTGCTCCGCCTCAACGGGAGTATGAACTTCGGGAAGTACGCTCATCATATCCGCCGCGTCAAAGCTGAACCTCCCCGGCACGCACGGAAAATCGAACTCGCGGTTGTTGAACATTCCGCTTTCAATAAGCGAATACACATCGCCCACAATGTCCAACAGCTCAGAGTTGGTGATATTTGGCGGAATCATAAACTGTTTGCCGAATACCGAGAAGCGATAGCGCTTGTTGATATCCAGTGCCAGTGTTACATCTCCGCCTTGCGAACGAATCTCCTTAAGAGCTTCGATAGTGTCTTTTCCGTTGGTGAACGAATCCACCATAAGCCTTATAACCTGATTGAAAATCTGGTGATTTTCAAAGCGCATTTCATGTGCCGAGAAAGTATCATAAACCTTTTTAAGGTTTCCGATATTGATTTTGGCAATCTCAAACTGAACGGTTGTAGTACCGGAAGTTACCACCAACTGGAAGTACTTCATCGAGATTCGGTAGTCCTCGCCAAACATCTCATCAATCAGCTTGAATACATCTGCCAGCGCGTCCTCATC
>CAYZQU010000023.1:0-4536 GCA_964480645.1 uncultured Ruminococcus sp.
GGATTCCGCGATGTGGTTCGACAAGCTGTCGCAGAACACCGTTGATTTGTTGCGTAGTCTGGATATTCCCGTTCGCACGATTGAATGCTGTTCGGGCGATTTGGCGGACTTGAAAGTCAAGAGCTATGACGTTGAGGCTTGGTCGCCGCGTCAGAAGAAGTATTTCGAGGTCGGAAGCTGCTCCAATCTGGGTGACGCGCAGGCTCGTCGTTTAAAAATCCGCGTGAACGGCAAGGACGGCAAGAAGTATTTCGCCCACACACTGAACAATACAGTTGTTGCTCCGCCGAGAATGCTAATCGCGTTTTTGGAGAACAATCTCCAAGCGGACGGCACGGTGAGAATCCCCGAAGTACTCAGACCTTATATGGGCGGAAAAGACCACATTGAATAACTATTTTCACAAGGCGTTCAACAAACAATCACACAAATTTCCACAGAAAAATGTATAATTATATAAGGACACCTCCAAAAAACTTGTTTGAAAAAATCAGTTTTTAGAGGTGTCCATAATAAAATAGTGCATAAACGGCGTCGATATAGAGATGCCGTTTATGTTCACAAAAGGAGTTTGTATGGCTTTTGTGACTCTGAAGGACGTTTATAAGCGTTATCATGTCGGCGAAGTAACTATTAATGCCGCCGATGGAATGACCTTTGATATAGAAAAGGGCGAGCTTGCGGTGATTGTCGGTCCCTCCGGTTCGGGAAAGACCACTGTGCTGAATATGCTGGGCGGAATGGATTCTTGTGATGAGGGAATAATTTCCGTGGACGGTGCGCGTGTGGACGGATATACGCGAAAGCAGTTGACGCTGTACCGCAGATTTGATATTGGATTCATATTTCAGTTTTATAATCTGCTTCCGAACCTGACCGCCAAAGAAAATGTGGAAATCGCCGCGCAGACCAAAAAGGACTACATACCCTCCGCCGAGATTCTTGAAAAGGTCGGGCTCGGCGAACGCCTGAATAACTTTCCGGCGCAGCTTTCGGGCGGCGAGCAGCAGCGTGTTTCCATTGCGAGGGCGCTTTCCAAAAAGCCAAAGCTGTTGCTATGCGACGAGCCGACGGGCGCACTGGATTACAACACGGGAAAGATGATTCTTAAGTTATTGCAGGACACCTGCCGCAATGACGGAATGACGGTTATTCTGGTTACGCACAACACCGCGATTACTCCAATGGCGGACAGGATAATCAAAATCAAGAACAGCAAGGTAAGTGAGATAATTCACAACGACAATCCGATTCCCGTTGAAAATATCGAATGGTAGGGAGGAGGTATTATGAGGGCTGCGAATAAGAATACGATCCGTGAGATTATCAAAAGCAAAAGCCGATTTTTGTCTATTTTTCTGATTTGCGCGATAGGTGTGGGATTTTTCAGCGGCGTTCGCGCAACGAGTGGGATTATGAAGACCTCCGCCGATGATTATTATGACGATAATAATCTGTTCGATTTGCGCGTGGTTTCAACATTCGGGCTTACGGAAGACGACGCGGCGGCGATTGCGGAAATTCCCGATGTTAATGGCGTTTTCACCTCGAAATACACCGACCTTAATATGTGGTGCGGCGATGGAGAGTTCCTGACACGGGTGTATTCGCGTAATTCTGACGAAATCAACAATGCGGTGCTTATAGAGGGCGATTTTCCAACCGCCGATGATGAGTGTATGGTGAGTTACAATGCCTTGCGTGGAGGAATCCATATCGGTGATAAAATTACGCTGGAGGATATATCCGACGCGGAAGAATTCCCGCTTACCCGCACCGAATACACGGTTACAGGAATCTATAAAACTCCGATGTTTATTTCAATAACACAGCGGGGAACTACCAATGTCGGCGATGGCGTGATTGATGCGTTTATTATCGTCCCGGAGGAACACTTCACGCAAGAACCGTTTACAGAGATTTATGTCAAATCCGATAGACTGAAAAAAATGGCTTGCTATTCCGATGAATACGAAAATCTCTGTGATGAGATTTCCGATAAACTGGAGTCCCTCGGAAAAGACCGCAGTACAATAAGATATGATGAGGTCATCGGAGATGCTCAGCGCGACATAGAACAGGGCGAAAAGGATTTGGCTCAAGCGAGAATTGACGGTCAGAAAGAACTTGACGATGCAAAGGCGGAGCTTGATGACGCGGCGCGGAAAATCGCGGACGGCGAAAAAGAACTTGCGAACGCTAAAAAGGAGCTGGACGACGGAAAAGCCGAGCTTGCCGCAAATACTCCCGATTTTGACAGTATAAAAGAAGAACTCGATAAGTCCAAATCCATACTTTCTGATGGTGAAAATCAGCTTGAGGAGGGAAAGAATCAGCTTGCTGAATCTAAGGCGCAATTGGACAGCGCGCAAGAGCAGATTGATTCCCAAAAAGCTGAGTTGGAAATGGCAAAGCAGCAGCTTGAGGGCTTGAAACAAACATTGGGTGAGGACAGTCCGGAGGTTATAGCTCTTGAAGCGCAGATTTCCGAGGGTGAGAAACAGATAACCGCCGCGCAGGCTCAGGTTGACGATGGTATGGCGCAGTATAACGCGGGAATGAGCGAAATCTCCGCAAAGGAAAAAGAACTGGAGCAGGGCAGAGCCGAGTATGAAAAAGGTCTTGCGGATTATAACAAGGGTCTCGCGGACTATAATGCCGCCGTCAAAAAAATTGAGGACGGCGAAAAGCAATATCAAGATGGAATCGCCGAGCTTGAAGACGCGCGAAAAAAGTACGATGATGGACTGGTGGATTATAACGACGGCGTTTACAAATTCAATACGGAAATCGCGGACGCGGAAAAGGAGCTTGCCGACGCCCGGGAGAAGATCGCCGATGCGGGCAACGCGGAATGGTACATATTTACGCGTGACGATAACGCGGGTTATTCGGAGTATGAATCCAACGCGGACAGAATCGGTCGAATCGCGGTGGTGTTCCCGGTGTTCTTTTTGTTGGTGGCGGGTCTGGTCTGCCTTACCACAATGTCGCGAATGGTGGAGGAGCAGCGCACGCAAATCGGAACGCTGAAAGCTCTCGGTTATTCAAGCGGCGCGATTATGAAGCACTATATGATTTATGCGGTTTCGGGAGCCACTATCGGCGGCGCGCTCGGAGCGGTCGGTGGATGTTTTCTGTTTCCGGGGGTTATCACCTACGCGTATTCGATGATGTATGACATCAAGAAAATTCATTTTTTGTTCACACCGGACAATATGATAATCTCCATCGGCTTGATGATAGCGGCAATCGCGCTGACGGTATTTTTCAGTTGTCGGAAAGCGCTTCGTGAAACCCCTGCATCGCTTATGCGTCCGAAAGCTCCGAAAGCGGGGAAACGCGTACTTATCGAGAAAATCCCCGTTATCTGGAACAGGCTGAGCTTCTTTTGGAAGGTATGCGTGCGTAATCTGTTCCGATATAAGCGCAGAATGTTTATGACGATTGTCGGAATCGCAGGCTGTACGGCGCTGTCATTGACAGGCTTCGGACTGAAAAATTCCATAAACGACATTATAGAGCTGCAATACAATGAAATAAACAAATACAGTGGCTATGCAGCGTATGACGAGGACGCGAGTCCATCTGAGGTTCAAAGCATTTACGACACACTGTTGGATTATAATAAGGATACCGATTATACCCGCGCGAGAATCAAACAATACACAATTGAAAACGGCAAAAACTCTGCGCAGGTTTATATCACGGCGGTGGAGAATTCGGAAACATTTGAGCGGCTGATTGATTTTCGCGAACGCAAGTCCGGTGAGAAAGTTTCTTTGAGCGTGGGCGCGGTAATCACCGAAAAGGCGGCAAAATTGTTGGACGCGAAAATCGGTGATGAGGTTTCTGTGCGAGTAAGCGATGGAGTGACCAAATCCGTAAAAATCGGCGGAATTACCGAGCAGTACACAGGACATTATCTGTACCTTCCCGAAAGTGTTTATACAGAGGTTTTCGAGGAAGAACCCAAATACAATATGGTGTATTTTTATAACGGAATTTCGCGTGATAAAAATGTTCAGGACGAGTTCACCGCGAAAATGCTGTCTAATGACAATGTACTCACAGTAATTATGAATGCGTCATCGCTGTCGACAATTTCCGAAACGCTTCAGATTATGGATCTTGTGACTGTTGTGTTGATTGTTTCCGCTATGGCGTTGGCGTTTGTGGTTTTGTATAATCTTACCAACGTAAATATTACCGAGCGGATTCGTGAGATTGCCACGCTAAAAGTATTGGGCTTTTATGATATAGAGGTTTCAAGTTATGTATTCCGCGAGAATATAATACTGTCGCTGTTGGGCGCGGCAGTAGGATTGGGAGTGGGATACGCGCTGTGTATGTTTGTGATAACCACCGCCGAGTTAGACGAAATGATGTTCGGCAGAACGATTCACGGATTGTCATATCTGTGGGCGTTTCTTGTGACAACGGCGTTCTCATTGATTGTGAACCTGATAATGACAAAGTCACTCAAGAAAATAAGTATGGTGGAATCACTGAAATCTGTGGAGTAATACAATGGTT